>NZ_JBFTQI010000216.1:0-7942 GCF_056398925.1 Pedobacter sp. 01T416_2 | reverse complement strand
ATGGTAACTGGCGCAATAAACCTGTACCGGTAGGCGCTTATTATTATGTATTAAATGGAATAGATGTTTTTAATAAAGACGTGCGTTTTACCGGGTCGATTACCCTGATCAGGTAACTTACCATAGCCGCTGTGGACACACCACTTTGTACACATTATTAAGCAGCAGGCCAAGCACAACTTCATGGCTGCCCCTACTTACCTGGTTTAGGGTAGAAGTTGTTACATCATAGCTATAGGTGAGGTTAAAAAGATGGTTGATGTTAAACCCTGCCATCATGTTCAGGGCATCCTGTTTTCTATACCCAGCACCGACCCAGATGCGGTCTTTAAATCCCATTTTAACATTAACATCTACCGATAGGGGAACATGGGGTACGTATTTAAATAATACCGAAGGGGTAACATTTAAATCTTCGGCTAAGTAAAACTTATATCCGCTATTCAGAAATACGTGTGCAACCTGTTTTCCGGTATTGTATTGTTCATCACCTGAAAAACTTAGCTTTTGCGGCAAAATCTGCTGAACGGAAAGCCCCGAAAAGAAATTAGCGCCGTAAAGCCACATGCCTACAGAGAGATCGGGCAATAACTGCGCATTAGCTGCATTGTTTAAAGCTGGATCGCGGGGATTTTCGAGCAGAAGGGCATTAATATCTATTGCTACACGGCTTAATCCACCGGCAACACCTAATGAGAGGTTAAGCTTGTTGCCCAATTGCATGTGATAGGCATAACTCACATCAAAGGTGGTGGTTGATAATTGACCAGCTTTATCAGATACGGCCAAAAAACCCAGGCCATGGTGCGCTGGCGAGGCGGTATAGTTTTGGGTATAACTTCTCGAGCGTGGGTCGTTCCCATCGCCTTCAAACGAAAGCGCGTTGGCCCATAAATATTCATCACCTAAGGCCCAATGTGCAGATACAAAAGCAGTTTTTGGTGCATCCTGCAAACCTGCCCACTGTTGCCGGTAACCAAGCTTAACATCGGTATAATTTTCGATACCACTTAACGCAGGGTTTAACAGGTAACTGTTAAGCAGGTATTGGCTATATTGTGGCCGCTGCTGTGCGTAAAGCCTTACATTTGCACACAATATTAATAACAAGAGCCACTTTTTCATTACCGGTTTTTATTTACTATTTGGTTCTACCCAAGTTACTATTTGTCTAGCTTTTTCTCTAATAGGCGAAGGCGTAACTCCTGCTTTTTTACATCATTGAGCAATTCGCCATATTGTTTATCCTTTTCAATCAGGTGCAGGGTAAGCTCCTCTATCTTTTTCAAAAGCAGTTTATTCATCTCACCAAGGGCTATCCCATTTTTGGCAGCATCTGCTGCCGACGGAATTTCGGGCAGGTGTTTGTTTAATTTAATATATTGCTCGGTTTCTTTGAGTGATGAAATTTTATACCCTTCTTCGAAAACATAATCTGGCTGACCATTTCCATCTACTCTGATCTCGTTGGCTTTAATTTTACCATTAACGGTGAGCCTTTCGGTTGGCGTACTTGTTCCGATCCCAACATCTCCATTGCCTAAAACTCTTAACAGCTGCCTCTCCTGGCTGGCATTGTTATAACTATAAAAAGCAAATCCACCTTCACTGCCAGCGCCTTCATTCGCTATAAAATCTGTTTCTCCTGCACCAGCTCTTCTGTTCCAACCGATAAGCATTTTGCCAGTGCCTGCTAAGTTTTGATATGCGGCGGGATTTCCGGATACATCAAGGTTCGCATTATGGCCGCCAAATTTTGCAGTRCCTAAAACTTCCAACGTTGCGCTAGGCGCTATTGTTCCTATTCCGAGATTACCGGCTGCATTCCATACTCCATTCGGAAAACCAATATTGGCATGCCCCCAGCCACCGTCGTAGCCCAACTCAATAGTTCCCTGTCCGCTTCTTATAAAATCAACCCGTTGGCCAGCATCATGAAAACCTATTGTGGTAAAATCAAGACCTGATATTAACATATTAGTTCCATACGTCCACGTACCAGGATTTGGGCTAGAGTTCATACTGATATCCCCTATACTCAGATTTCCGTCGGTATCATTGCCGGTTGCATTTCGGCCAATTACTACTCCACCACCAACTACACGAAGTTTTGATTCGGGCAGACTGGTTCCTATTCCTACTTTACCATCGGCATTGACCCTCAATTTTTCGCTCTGATTGGTATAAATGGAAAAACCTGTTCTATTACTGTGCAGATCCTCGGCAACACTGGCTATCCCTGCCCATTTTTCTTCACCAAGATAACCTGAATAGAGCTTAAAGCCATTAATCTCTCCTGGAGATGCCGCAGTAACCCTCGAGCTCATCATCCAACCATTTTGATTGGATTGAACATCGAGCAGGGTTTTAGGATCAGTAGTGCCCAATCCAAGTCTTGGGCCATTCAAGGTCATGTAAGTCTCGTTTCTGGTTCCCCAACTTTGGATCTCTCCAGCTGGATCTCGCTTCCACCAGGTACGGGCATCAACACCGGGAATGAGACAAGAAACATCAATACTTATTCCATCGAATAAGGCAGCGCTTGTCCAGCCAGAACCATTTACCCATCGGTACAACCACAGCTTGTTCTTAAAATCATTGTTTGTAAAACCAGCTCTTGAACCAATCTCCAGGTAATCGCCCTGGTTGTCGCCTAAATTCTGCGCAAAAAGCATTTTGCCAGTTAATAAGTTACACAACAATAAAATAATCAAATAATACTTTTTCATTGATATCTATTTAGGGTTGTTTATTCGTGCATGATGGTTTTACCATCCATCTTCTTTTCCAGCTTCATAATCTTTAAATTCTGGTTATCTATTTTCTTGTTCTGCTCTATTAACTGTTTATTCTGTTCAATAACATGAAGCGTAAGCTCTTCTATCTTTTTCAATAACAGTTTATTCATTTCCCCTACAGCTATTCCATCTCGGTCAAATTCCTTTGCTGAAGGCACTTCGGGCAGATGTCTATTCACTTTGATATAATTCTCAACTTCCGTTAAACTCTCGATTTTATAACCGTCTTCAAACACATAATCAGGTGCGCCTTGGCCATCAACCCTAATCTCATTTGCTTTGATTTTACCATTAACGGTTAACCTTTCTGTAGGGTTGGTAATGCCGATGCCAATATTGCCCCAAGAATCTATTCGCATCTGTTCTTTATTGTTATTGGTACTGAAAGTCATAAAACCACCTATTTCGCTACTGCCCCTGTAAAAACTTACTGAGCTATTTGTTTGCCCGTAAAAGCTATGTTCCAATGCAAAAGTTTTCCCATTGTAAGTGGAAAATTGGGTTTCGTACCCCTTTACCCCCAAGTAAGTTCCATCTCCGTTTTCGTCTCCTTCTCCCATTCTAGATAGTACAATACCAAGACTACCAAAACCTACATACTTAGCTACATCTAATACTGCTCTAGGTGCACTTGTGCTAATGCCCACATTCCCTTCTGCCGAGATCCTCAGTTTTTCGCTCTGATTGGTATAAATAGAAAAACCTGTTCTATTACTGTGCAGATCCTCGGTAACACTGGAGATACCAGCCCATTTATCTTCACCAAGATAGCCCGAGTAGAATTTAAGGCCATTAATCTCTCCAGGAGATGCTGCAGTAACGCGGCTGTTCATGGTCCATCCGCTGGTAGCCTGTCGCACCTCAAATGCTGTAGCCGGATCGGTAGTGCCTATGCCCACTCTTCCACCCTGCGGACTGAGATATGTATTTCCCTTACTATAATAATTAATATAAGTAGAAAAACCAGCTTTTGCATCTAAATGCAAATTCCCGTTGGTTACGGCTACAAAGGCATGATCGGTTACCTGCCCATTACCACCAACCTGCAGGTACTGCGACCAAGTAGAATTTGGGCCATAAAGATGGTATTGATCATTCGTGATATTTATGGCCTGTCCACTAGATGAACCAATTGCACAGCAAAACAATAAAGCAATTAATAAGATACGTTTAATTTCCATTCCTTTTAAGTTTTTGGTTTTCTGTCTCTAATTTCTCCACCCTTTTATTCATTTCGATTACATGGAGTGTAAGCTCTTCGATCTTTTTCAATAACAGTTTGTTCATCTCACCAACTGCCATGCCATCGCGCTCAAACTCTTTTGCTGATGGCACTTCGGGCAGGTGTTTGTTGATTTTGATATAACTTTCAACTTCCTTCAAAGTTCCAATTTCATATCCTTCCTCAAATACATAATCAGGCGCACCAGCTCCATCTACCCTGATCTCGTTGGCTTTAATTTTACCGTTAACGGTGAGCTTTTCAGTTGGTGCTATGATGCCAATACCCACATTTCCATTGGCATCGATGCGCATTCTTTCTACAAGGCTATTGGCTGCGCTTGATGATGTAGTAAAGAAAGCCAACCTGCTTCCCCAATATTCATATAAATTACTATAGCTTCTAATCTGAGAATAATTACCTGTTGCATTACCATAATCGCCATCTAAGGTTATGGCTACGTAATGTTGTTGTCTATCTGTACTAATGGTAGTGCCTTGTACAATTAGCCCGGGCTGATCTGCATTACTTTGATACAAATGTAATGTACTTTGGGGGTAAAGAGTTCCAACACCAACCCTACCATCGCGCTCCGTTACAATTTTTTGCCATGGTTGTTGTGCATTGTTATTCGTTTTACGTAGGTAAAAATTTTGATCGAAAAAACCACCGGCAAGCTGCATTGCGTAGTTATTGTTAACATTACTGTGCCTTACATCGAGCAAATGCCACCAACCAGATGCACCTGTAGGAAAATTCACTGGATTAATCGTTTGATAAAAGCCAGATGTCCCACCCATCTCACCGGCATCATCCTTTACTTGAGTAGTCTGCGCCAGAAGAAAACATGGGATAAATGCAAAAAATAAAAGTGTAAAAAATTTCATCTCGAATTGATTTGGTTGATATTCAAAATAACTTGACAGGGTTGGTTATTTATAGATAATGAAGCTGAAATAAATTATTGCTTCGTAGCCATTTTCATTTCCAACTCCGCAATCCTTAAATTCTGTTTTATCAACTGTTTGTTTTGTTCTATTACGTGCAGGGTAAGTTCTTCAAGGCTCTTAAGTAGCTTTTTATTCATTTCGCCCAATGCTAAACCTTCTTTTTCGATAACTTCTGCCGAAGGGATTTCTGGTAAATGTTTATTCGTTTTGATATAAGCCTCCAGTTCGTTTAGTGTTCCAATTTTATAATCCTTTGCGAAAACATAATCTGGCCATCCGGTAGATTCCACTTTTACTTCCATTGCCCGTACCGTGCCGAAAACCGATAACTTTTCTTTTGGTGTAAGTGTGCCCATTCCGATATTACCTAACTCATCAATCACGATGTCGTCACCATAAAACCACTCTGGTCCTGTTTTTAATTTATCGAAAGATCTCCGGGTACCTATAATCATCTTACCTGCAGCGTTACCACTATAGGTATTTCCTGCAACCGTAATAATTCTTCCCTGCCCCCATGGGTTATCTCCACCGGCATTTGCCGGGATTACGAATTCGATCTGGGCGCCCATTGTAGCCGATCTTGCACCAGTTGTTGCTTCCACGATCAATCCGTTTCCATTGTATTGAAAATTGTTCCCTCCATTAATGGAGGCACCATTACTCTTAACATGCAAAATTCCCCGTGGTACAATTTCTCCAATCCCTACATTTCCTGTCTTATTTATTGTAAATATTTCCCGCTCAGGTGTTTCGCCTCCGAGCAGAGAAAAAAATCCTAATCTTTCATAAGGACTATTGATATCATTAAGTTCGATTTTAAAACGCCTCGAATTATCCGAAACATGGAAACCAATTCTGGGCCGCTGAGAATCTTCAGCCCCGATAGAAATACCAGAGTGATTATCGTAATTGTATGCTTTAACATCTCCACCTGCAACGGTTAACCTATAGGCAGGGTTTTGTGTACCAACGCCCAAACCAGCTGCAAAATAACCCTGGCCATCGGCCCGAACAGTAAAATTCGTTACTCCGCCGGCAACACCTTCATAAAAGACGTTGGCCTGACCATAAGGATTATCAGTAATTGCTTTAAAAATCCCACTAGGAAAACCATAGCTACTACCAGCCTGGTGTCCTGTAAAAAAATTCTGCCCCCCAGAAGTAGTGATGTAGATTTTACCATTGAGGTTGCCATTGGTTTCTGTTAAAACCCGTGACCATTCGGTGTTCGCCACATTATTGGTTTTTCTAAACCAAAGGTTCTGATCAAAAAAACTACCCGCAAACTGCATGGCGAAGTTATTGTTAACATTGCTATGCCTTACATCAAGTAAATGCCACCATCCACCTGCCCCGCTAGGAAAATTAACAGGGTTATAGGTCTCATAAAAACCGGAATTACCACCCATCTGGCCCGCATCGTCTTTAGGTTGGGTGCTCTGTGCCAATAGGAAAATTGGAATGGATAAAAAAAGTAAAAGTGTTAAAAATTTCATCATAATGTTGTTTGGTTCTAATGGCCCAAAGGAATTAAACGAGGTTAGTTATTCCTCCATGAACGTAATGAGCCAATCTAAAATCCTCATTTAAAACGGCAAAAAAAACCGTGATTGACGAAACCACGGTTTTTGATAGTTGAAAACCCTAAAGTAAATGACCAAATGTGCTGGTGTATTTATTAGGTTCATAGCRTAGATGGACTGAATAGCGATGGTTTAAATATATGCTCCTTAARTTTCTGATACTGTTAATTTAACTGAAAACTGTTAAGTGCCAACTGAAAACTTATCTTTCTTATATTAAAAAAAGGTATGTTGAAAAGGATCTGGAAACGAATCGTTCCGTGTTTTTCGGGTAGTGCAGCCCCGCCATTCGCTTCAATCTTTTTGTTGCCGTTATCCCTGAGATGATCGAAGGGGCAACAAAAAGGATTTCCGCTGTTGTCGGGTTTAGTTAGGAGAGTTTGGAGCTTTTGGGGTGGTTGAATAGCGATGGTTTAAATGTATGTCACTTAAGTTTCTGGTATGACTAAATAGCTAACCCCAAGCTGGTGCGAGCTTGTAGCTCGTATCCAAATTAACTTAAATTATATCAATTTCTAACAAACCCCTTTCTCCAGAAAAATCTATTGCACTACTATACTTCCAATGGTAATCTTCTGTTATAAAGCCCGCCTCAAATGGATTGTTGTGTCTCGAAAATAATGAAAGTTTAGGATTGCGACTTTCTAGATTTTAGAACTATGGCTTTTGTATATTGGTACGAGTTAAAAACTCGTACCAGCACAATTATCTAACTGCAATCCGCTCGGACTAGCAGAGGAGACTGTTATAGGCCTATACTTCCCTCACTAGGAAACCTAACGCCTATCGTATCTCAGAAATGAAATTCAATAGCCTGTCGATATTATTTTTATCTGAAATTAAATTAGTCAAGCTATCGTCAAGCACATCACAATCAACTCTTTCCAATTCCCAACGATCATGAATCAGTTTAATATTAAAAGTAATAATATTATCATTATACAAACCTACCCAAACCTTTCTTAAAAAACCGTCTCTTTTTTTTGGGTCTAAATGAATAAACCCTGAAAAGCCCAATTGATCAAACCTTGAATCATCCATATTTTATTTTTTCTTAAATACAACATCAACTCCGGTATAATTGCCTCCTGCATCTTTAGTGGTATTTTCAATAACAGTTTTTCCAAAACCATTTTTTTGAGCCAATTTACCGGTAAAAGTGCCAAGAGCGGCCTCTTCAAGAGATTTCCCTTGATTTACTAAGCTATTAAATGTATTTAAATTATCGCCAAGCGACCCAGCTTTCCAGTTACCCCATCTAGCGCAAGTCTTAACGCCCTGGCCCAAGCAAAGGCCCGACTTGTGCTTTAGTCAAAAAATATATTAATCTCTTAAGAAAATTTAAAGCACAAGTCAGCCACCAACACTGCCCTAGCTGCTAAGACT
>NZ_JBFTQI010000215.1:0-7950 GCF_056398925.1 Pedobacter sp. 01T416_2 | reverse complement strand
AGTAAATATATCCCTATGTTTGATCGAATCCGTGAAAAATTAAATATTCTTGCTGACGCCGCTAAATATGATGTTTCTTGTTCATCAAGCGGCGGCACGAGAAAAAATACCAATAAAGGCCTTGGCGATAGCCATACATCCGGCATTTGCCATACCTACACTGAAGATGGCCGATGTGTTTCGCTTTTAAAAATCCTCCTGACTAACCATTGCATCTACGATTGTTTGTTCTGCGTTTCGCGGAAAAGCAACGATGTAAAACGTGCAGCCTTTACCGTAGATGAGGTGGTAGAACTGACCATGAATTTTTATCGCCGCAACTATATTGAAGGCCTGTTTTTAAGCTCGGGGATTTTCAAAAATGCCGATTTTACCATGGAACGGCTGTTGCTAGTGGTTAAAAAACTCCGCTTGGAACAGAACTACAACGGCTATATCCATTTAAAAACCATTCCAGGTGCCAGCGATGAACTGATTAAAGAAGCTGGCTTATATGCTGATCGGATGAGTATTAATTTAGAAATGCCAACTGAAGCCGGCTTGAAGCTTTTGGCTCCCGAGAAAAACCACGAGGAAGTAATTAAACCTTTAGCTTTTGTGCAACAGCAGATTAACCAGTTTACTGCCGATAAAAAACTGATCAAACATGTACCAACATTTGTACCTGCGGGACAAAGCACACAGATGGTTATTGGCGCCACACCCGAGAGCGACAAAGATATTATGTACACCGCGAATACCTTTTACAAAAACTTTTCTCTGAAAAGAGTTTATTATTCGGGTTATGTACCCATTAGCAACGACACCAGGATGCCTGTAATTGGTACACAGCCACCATTGCTGAGAGAAAACAGGTTGTATCAAACCGATTGGTTAATGCGGTTTTACGGCTTTAAAGTGCAGGAAATTTTAAACGATGCCAACCAGAACCTTGATATTGATATCGATCCAAAATTAAGCTGGGCGATTAGAAATATGCAGCATTTCCCTGTGGATATTAATACGGCTGATTATAAAATGATTCTCCGGATACCGGGTATCGGTGTAATGTCGGCCCAAAAAATTGTACAGGCCAGAAAGTTCGGAAAACTCAGGATTGACCAGTTGAAAAAAATCGGTGTGGCTTATAACCGGGCCAAACACTTTATTGTTTGCCTGGATAGCCCCTATCAGCTGAAAGATTATCAGGGCACACAGATTAAGGCTTTTATTTTGGCCGAAAGCCAGAGCAAATATTTAAAAACAGATAGCAACCAGATGATTTTGTTTTAAAACCCCACGATCGTCATTCCCAACTTGATTGGGAATCTCAAAGCTACGGCATTAAGATTCCCGCCTTCGCGGGAATGACGGACTAAAATAAATCCCATGACCTACATTTTCGATGGCACTTTTCAAGGTTTATTAACCGCTGTTTTCGAATGGTTTGAACGTAAGCCGGGAAAAGTTGTGCTAAAATCTACTTCAATTTTTCAGCCTGAAGCTTTTGCAGAAAGTTTTACAATTAGCACCAGTGCAGAAAAAGCAGATCGGGTTTGGGCAGGGCTGCAAAAGAAACTCAAAAAGGATTGGCACCGCAAATACTATTGCACCTATTTATCAGAAATACCAGAGGCTTACAATCACCTCTTTCAGTTTACCATATATATTTTTCAAAATCAATTGGGTGCAGAAAGTAATTATGGCAATCCACATGTAATTGCACTGGCTAAATATGCCAAAAGCGTAGAAAGGGAAAAACACAGGATGGAAGCATTTATCCGTTTTCAAAAAACTGGCGATGGGATATTTTATGCCAATATAGATCCTGATTTTAATGTACTGCCTTTAATATCCAATCATTTTAAAAACCGTTATGCCGATCAGCCTTGGGTAATTTACGATTTAAAGCGCAAATATGGCTTACATTATAATTTAACAAGCGTTGAAGAAATTACGATCAGCTTTAGCAACGGTGCAGATAAGCAAAATCTTGCGCCAGTTTTAATGGACGAAAGTGAGGCATTGTACGCAACCCTTTGGAAAGATTATTTTAAAAGTGCCAACATTGTAGCGCGGAAAAACACCAAACTGCATTTGCAGCATGTACCTAAAAGATATTGGAAATATTTAACGGAGAAAGTTCCAATTTAGCGAACAAGAGTTAACAACTCCAATATCATATAGGTTGGTCGGTGGTCAACACTGAATATACATGCAATAAATCTGGCTAAAAAATCAAAACTTACTGCCATGCTGACACCCACATTCTAAATTAGCGTAAAAAGTTTGACAGTTTGGTGAAAATTTGTCCCGCTAAACCTCTTGGCATAAAAAGTGTTAATTGTAAGCTTAGTTAAAAACTCAAATCAAAATAAAAAAATAATAAAAGTTATGGCGTTAAACCTTAAACCAATTGCTGGCAGTTCGAACAGAGTAATAGTTGAACCGGCTGCGGCAGAAGAGAAAACTGCATCAGGTTTGTATATCCCTGATACTGCAAAAGAAAAACCATCTAAAGGAACTGTAGTTTCTGTTTCTGAAGAAGATGCTGAAGGTAAAAAAGCGAGTGTAAAAGTTGGCGATGTTGTAATTTATGGTAAATACGGTGGTACCGAATTCCCTTACGAAGGTAAAGATTACTTAATTATGCGCGAAACTGATATTTACGCTGTTGTTGGGTAAAAATTAATGATTGAATGACTGAATACCTCAAATGAGTGAATTCAGCATAAATCAACAAATAAAATAATAATGTTAGAATGAAAAAGCACAAACTCAATCATTCTCTCATACAATCATTCAAAATTTAAAAAATAATGTCAAAACAAGTAAAATATAACGTAGAAGCTCGTGATGCCCTGAAAAGAGGTGTTGATATTCTTGCAAATGCAGTAAAAGTAACTTTAGGTCCAAAAGGACGTAACGTAATTATTGATAAAAAATTCGGTTCACCTGCAATCACTAAAGATGGTGTTACAGTTGCAAAAGAAATCGAATTGAAAGATGCCGTTGAGAACATGGGTGCTCAAATGGTTAAAGAAGTAGCTTCAAAAACAGCTGATATTGCTGGTGATGGTACTACTACTGCAACTGTATTGGCTCAGGCAATTATTACTACAGGTATTAAAAACGTTGCTGCTGGTGCAAACCCAATGGATTTAAAACGTGGTATTGACAAAGCGGTTGCTGCTGTTGTAGAAAACTTAAAATCTCAATCACAAGCAGTTGGTGATGATAACAATAAAATTAAGCAAGTTGCCTCTATCTCGGCTAACAATGACGAAGTTATCGGTTCGTTAATTGCTGAGGCAATGAGCAAAGTTGGTAAAGATGGTGTAATTACGGTTGAAGAAGCAAAGGGTACCGAAACTGAAGTTAAAACAGTTGAAGGTATGCAATTTGACAGGGGTTATTTATCTCCATACTTTGTTACCAATGCAGATAAAATGGAAGCTGAATTAGAAAATCCTTACATTTTAATCTATGACAAAAAAATCAGTAACATGAAAGAATTGTTACCGGTTTTAGAAAAAACTGTTCAAACTGGCAAACCATTGGTTATCATTTCTGAAGATTTAGATGGCGAAGCTTTAGCAACATTGGTAGTTAACAAAATCCGTGGTTCGTTAAAAGTTGTTGCTGTTAAAGCTCCAGGTTTTGGTGATAGAAGAAAAGCAATGTTAGAAGACATCGCAATCTTAACCGGTGGTATTGTAGTATCAGAAGAAAGAGGTTACAAATTAGAAAATGCTGATTTAACTTATTTAGGTTCTGCTGAGAAAGTTGTTGTTGATAAAGACAATACAACTGTAATTAACGGTGCTGGTAACTCAGATGATATTAAATCGCGTGTTAGCCAAATTAAATCTCAGATCGAAACGACTACATCTGATTACGATAAAGAAAAATTACAAGAGCGTTTGGCTAAATTAGCTGGCGGTGTTGCCGTTCTTTATGTAGGTGCAGCCAGTGAGGTTGAAATGAAAGAGAAAAAAGACCGTGTTGATGATGCTTTACATGCAACCCGTGCGGCTGTAGAAGAAGGTATCGTTGCTGGTGGTGGTGTTGCTTTTATCCGTGCAGTTGAAGCTTTAGCGGATTTAAAAGGTGCTAATGAAGATGAAAACACTGGTATCCAGATCATCCGTCGTGCTATCGAAGAGCCATTACGTCAGATTTGCGAAAACGCAGGTATTGAAGGTTCTATCGTAGTTCAAAAAGTTAAAGAAGGTAAAGCTGATTTCGGTTACAATGCACGTACTGATGTTTACGAAAACTTAATTGGTGCTGGTGTTATCGATCCAACTAAAGTAAGCCGTGTAGCGTTAGAAAATGCAGCGTCTATTGCAGCGATGTTATTAACTACTGAAGTTGTTTTAGCAGACGAACCTGAAGAAGGTGGTGCTCCAATGCCTCCAATGGGCGGCGGTGGCATGGGTGGTATGATGTAATACCATTCATAGCGAAACTATTTCGTGTAAAAATACACCCTCAAGGTATAAGGCCTTGGGGGTTTTTTTATGCTCTATTATAGCAAAAACGAAACTTTGCCTAAGCTATAACCCATTCATTTAGTTAATGTTGGTGTAAAATTCTATGATTGTCATGCAAAAATTACGTTCTTTGCAGCGAATATTTATTGACGCGTCTTAGGTCGAATACTCATTTCTGAGATTGGATTAAAGCAAGTTTAACTAACAACGCTTCCAGAACGCAATAAAATCATTCCCTAGTGTTAGAGATTTATGAAGATTCGTTGTAAAAGGAAATGGCTTTCTTTTGTCCTGTTTTTTGGGACATTTTTGTTTACGTCAAATGTTTTCGCCCAAATTACCATAGGCTCAGTTGATGCAGGCCCTTTTACCCCAGGCAGTACTATTGCCGTTCCTTTTAATATCAGTGCAGGCTGTGCCGCTCAAGGGAACCAATTCCAGTTATATCTTTCCGATCAGAATGGAAGTTTTGGCGCCGAWACACTTATTGGCAGTTACACCGGCTTCTATAGTACTTACATAAATGGTAAACTTCCTGCAACACTTACGCCTGGTACAGGTTATCAGGTTAGGATAAAATCTACCGCTCCTGCATTCACAAGCACACCATCAACAGCTTTTGAAGTAAAGACGGGACCACCAGTTGAGGCTAAATTAACATCAACATTGTTAAATGTGGCCAATGATGAAACTTTTGGTACCTGCACCAGTAAGGCCAATAATTCTTTCTTCCTCACAAATGCATCTACAGCAAACAGTACAGTTACCGCGAGCATAACTGACGAAGTAAATGGAGGGAGTCCAACATTAATCAATTTCCCCACAGCAATACAACCTTTTAATGCTCAGCAGACACATTATACCATTTACACTAAAGCTGTGATGCCGGATGGCTCGGTTGCAACCAAGGCTTATCTACTGATTAACAATAAAGCGATAACAGCTTTTGCCAATTCGGGCAATACAGTGGTTTGTTTGCCCTTAGGCGCCTTAACATTTAGCGTAGATGTTAGTTCGAGCGCAGGTATTCAAAACAATTTTCCGGGAGATATTTATACGATTACCTGGGGCGATCAAACTACCTCAACCTATACACTTTGTGAGATTATTGCCAATGGTGGTAAGGTTACACATGCATATACCAGATCATCTTGCGGAAGTGTTTCTACTTCAAGTGCTGGCACAATTTATAATGCTTTTGATGTATCTATTAATGTATCGAACGCTTTCTGTACTACAATGGGTACACCCGTTTCCTCTTCGGCTAAAGTGGTGGTAAAACCGATAAATTCGTTTGCTTTCAATACGCCGGGTTGTACCAATGCCGACATCACGTTTGTTAATACATCTGTTTTAGGCGAAAACCCAAACACCAATACTGCAGCCTGTACCCCAAATAATGTAACCTATAACTGGTATGTTGATGGTGTGATTAAAGAGGTTGACAAGCCCAAATCATACAATTTTGTATACAAATTTCCAACGCATGGAGAGTATACTATTAGGTTAGAATCTAAAAATATTACAGGCGAGTGCGATGCCGATCCGGTAGAAATGAAAATCTGCATCCAAGATCCGCCAAAGCCTGATTTTAGTCTACCTTCAACTACCATTTGCTCTGGAACAACTTTAAAAGCTACCGACCTTTCTGTTTTAGACAATACCTGCAATGCAGCCAATAATTATTCATGGTCAGTTAGCCCAGCGGTGGGCTTTGTTGGTGGTACAAATGCCGCAAGCAAAGAACCGGAGTTCAATTTTACCAGTCCTGGCACCTATACTATTACCTTAAGCATCAGCACACCGTCATGCGGTGTAATTATCAGCCTACCACAAACTGTTGTGGTTAATGTGGGGCCTGTAGCTACACTATCGCCTGATATTACCCTATGTAATCTGGCTACTTACGATTTTAACAATACCACAACARGGCCAACCCAAACATTAATTACTGGCACGACAAAAGATTTACCCGATAGCTATACCTGGACAGTTTCACCATCAGGATCGGGCACCTATAGCTTTACCGGTGGTACAACCGCCAACTCTAAATATCCATCGATAAAATTCGATAGCTACGATACTTATACCGTAACTGTTGTGCACAAAAATAATTGCGGCACCGCAACCGATACCCAAATTCTAACCTTCAGTACAGCACCAGTGATTAGTGCGGGGCCAGACCAAAATATCTGTTTTAACGACCCCAGTTTTACACTTAACGGAACCATAACCGGAGCCACCACAACACAAACCTGGATTGGCGGGGCGGGAACATTTACACCCAACAGAAATGATTTAAACGCAACCTACACGCCAACCGCAGCCGAAAAAACAACTGGTACGGTTACTTTGAGGTTAAGGGTTACCACCGCACTCGCCGCCCCCTGCAATCAGATTGATGATGATATCATTCTTAAAATAAAACCCAATATCAGTTTAACAAGCGCAGTGGCTAAAACCATCTGTACAGGTAATAGCGTTGCATACACTCCCACCTCTGCAGTAGCAGGCGTAACCTACACCTGGACCGCTGCTACCGGAACTCCATCTGCAACTGGCTATACCGCCAACGGAAGCGGCCCAATTAACGATATCCTCACCAATAGCGATCTTAATGCCGATGCAAGCGTAACTTATATCATCACTCCTCATTTTGATGGCTGCGATGGAACGCCATTTAATTTAGTGGTTACCATCAAACCTAATCCTATTGTCACACCAACTGCAGGCAGTACAACCATCTGTAATGCCACTTCATCAGCCATAACCTTAACAACAAACCTAACAGGCGTAAACTATACTTATGTCAGCGTGATAACCGGAGTAATAACCGGAAATAGCAATAGAACGGTAGCATCGGCAGGAACGCAGATCAACGATATTTTAACCAATTCTGGCACCACTCCAGGTACAGTAACTTATACCATTACGCCTGTATCTACAAATGGTTGCCCAGGCGCGCCAGCCAGCATTACCATTACGGTTTTGCCAAGTGTAACACTGCCAAATGCTGGTCCGGATGAAGCGATCTGCAATGCCAGCACTTACACCTTAAAAGGAAATACGCCAGTAGTTGGCACAGGCAAGTGGACGATCGTTAGCGCACCAACAGCTGTAACTTTTGCTGATGACACACAGGGCAATACAACAATTGCTGGTTTACAGGCCGGAAATACTTATACCTTTAGATGGACAATAAGCGACACCAACTGTTCTGCATCCAGTGATGATGTTCAGGTCACCGTTAACCCGCTCAGTGTTGGCGGCACAACCGCTGGAGATGTGAATGTATGTGCAGGTGCAAATAGCGGAAACATCAGTTTAACAGGCCAAGTTGGAAACATTATCCGTTGGGAAAGATCTATCAACAACGGGGTAAACTGGTCTACCGTTACCTCAACAGCAAATCCATATGTATTTTCTAACCTCACTATAAGCACACAGTACCGCGCAATAGTACAAAGTGGTAGCT
>NZ_JBFTQI010000214.1:0-7950 GCF_056398925.1 Pedobacter sp. 01T416_2 | reverse complement strand
GAGCACCGATGCTTACCATTACAAGGCATTAAACAATAATAATCCAATCATTTCTTCCGAAAAAATCAGCAGTACCGGAGGTATACGCGATCCACATATTTTGCGTGGCGAGGATGGCAAAACCTTTTACATGGTGGCTACCGATATGGTTTCGGCCAATGGCTGGAATTCGAACAGGGCAATGGTATTGCTTAAATCAAATGATCTGATCCATTGGACATCGTCAGTTGTTAATATTCAAAAACGTTTTCCAAATAACGAAAATCTGCTACGTGTTTGGGCTCCACAGACCATTTACGATAAAACAGCCAAAAAATATATGGTTTATTGGTCGATGAAGCATGGCGAGGAGCCTGATAAAATTTATTATGCTTACGCCAATGCTGATTTTACAGATTTGGAAACAGCCCCAAAACAGCTCTTTTTTAGCCCAACCAATGGTTCTTGTATTGATGGCGACATTATTTACGATAAAGGGAAATACAATTTATTCTTTAAAACAGAAGGAAATGGCAATGGCATAAAAAAAGCGGTTTCCCATCAACTCACCACAGGTTATGTGCAGCAGGATAAATATTTACAACAGACAAAAGAGGCTGTAGAAGGAGCTGGTGTTTTTAAACTGAATCATAGCGACGAATATATCCTGATGTACGATGTATATATGAAAGGCCGCTATCAGTTTACCAAAAGTAAAGATCTGGCAAATTTTAGTGTAGTGGATCAAGATATTGCCATGGATTTTCACCCAAGGCACGGAACTATTTTGCCTATTAATCAACAAGAGTTAAACCGGTTGCTCAATCAGTGGTATACTGTCGAATCTGTTTTGCAAAGCGCACAGAATAAGGCAATCAACCAAAATAATATTGTTTTAGATACCGTGAACCAAAAACTTTATCTGCCAGTAAATTATGGTACAGATTTAAAAGCCTTTGATCCGCAGTTTAATACCTTTAATCAAATCAGTATCGCACCAAAAGGGAAATTAGATTTTACTAAAGGCCCTGTAAAAATTAAGGTAAGTATTGCCAATCAACAACCTAAAACTTATTTGGTAAGTGTTGCTGTATCCAATAACCCAGTTTTAAAAGGTTATTACGCAGATCCGGAAATTTTATATTCCAATAAAACAGGCAAATATTACATCTATCCAACCAGCGATGGTTTTAACAACTGGAGTGGTACCTATTTTAAAAGTTTTTCATCAACTGATCTCGTTAACTGGACAGATGAAGGTAAAATATTAGACCTTGAGAAAGATGTTTCGTGGGCGAAAAAGAATGCCTGGGCACCTACCATTATCGAAAAGAAAGTAAACGGCGCTTATAAGTATTTCTATTATTTCACAGCAGCACAGAAAATTGGAGTTGCTGTTGCTGATCATCCAGCCGGTCCGTTCAAAGATAGCGGTAAGGCTTTAATTTCAAGCAAACCAAAAGGAATAAAAGGTGGTCAGGAGATCGATCCTGATGTATTTAATGATCCTAAAACCAACAAAAGTTATCTATATTGGGGAAATGGGTATATGGCCGTTGCACCATTAAATGAAGATATGGTTTCGATTGATACCAATGAGATTAAAGTTATTACACCAAACAATGGTTTCAGAGAAGGTACCGAAGTTTTTTATCGTGATGGAAAGTATTACTTTTTATGGTCTGAAGATGATACACGGAGCGAAAATTATCGGGTACGTTATGGCTTTTCTGATTCGCCTATAGGAAAAATAACCATTCCGGAAAATAATCTGATTCTGGCAAAAGATGTAGCACAAGGTATTTACGGAACAGGGCACAACAGTGTAATCAAAGTTAACGGAAAAGATGAATGGTATATGGTTTACCATCGTTTTACCCGACCAAAAGGAATCTCAATGGGGAGTGCTGCAGGCTACAACCGTGAAGTTTGCATCGATAAAATGGAATTTAATACTGATGGAACTATTAAACCTGTAATACCAACCGTAAACGGCATTAAACCAATACACTAATGAATTTAAAATTGTATAAGGCGCTTTTCTTATTGTTGTTTTTTAGCAGCACAGCTGTAAATGCACAAACTTCAACTTCAAAAGAGGAAGTGCTCGAAATGATCAACCGCGCAAATACCTATTGGCAAGGCAACAATAAACCCGAAGTACGTGCTTTTTGGGATCATGCTGCTTACCATACCGGAAATATGGAGGTATATGGAATTACCAAGAACGAAGCTTACCGTAAATATTCAGAAGATTGGGCCGTTTATAACAAATGGATGGGCGCAAAATCAACTGATAAATCCAACTGGAAATATAAATATGGCGAAACAGATGAGCATGTGCTGTTTGGCGATTGGCAGATCTGTTTTCAAACCTATATCGATTTATACCACTTAAAACCCGAAGAATATAAAATTGCAAGGGCAAAAGAGGTAATGCAATACGAAATGAGCACACCCAATAACGACTATTGGTGGTGGGCCGATGGTTTGTACATGGTAATGCCTGTTATGACCAAACTTTATAAAGTAACTGGAGACCMAAAATACCTCGATAAGCTGTACGAATATTTTATGTATGCAAATAGCATTATGTACGATAAAAAGGAAAAACTTTATTACCGGGATGCCAAATATGTTTATCCGAAGCATAAAAGTGTAAACGGCAAAAAAGATTTTTGGGCAAGAGGCGATGGTTGGGTGTTTGCAGGTTTAGCGAAAGTGTTAAAAGATCTGCCCCTTAACGATCCACATCGGAACGAATACCTAAGCAAGTACCAGAATATGGCCAAAGCAATTGTTAAAAGCCAGCAGGCAGAAGGTTATTGGACCAGAAGTATCCTAGATCCGCAACATGCCCCTGGACCAGAAACCAGTGGAACAGCCTTTTTTACTTATGGTTTGTTATGGGGGATAAACAACGGTTATTTAAAAGAAAAAAACTATTTATCTACAGCACAAAAAGCATGGACATATCTAACCAAAACCGCATTACAACATAACGGTAAACTGGGGTATGTACAGCCGATAGGAGAGAAAGCCATTCCGGGGCAGGTGGTTGATGTAAATTCTACAGCGAATTTTGGTGTAGGGGCCTTTTTATTGGCTGGTTGCGAAATGTACCGCTATTTATCAAACAAAAACTAAATTTTTATAGGAAAAAATGAGACTTAAAAATATTTTAATTACGGGTTTATTGATCGTCTTGGCTGGTGGTTACGCATTTGCGCAAAAGAAAACCAAGAATACCAAAAACGCGGTTTTAACCGATCGGCAGTTTTGGTTGCAACAGATGGATAAGATGGTGAAACCCGTTTTGTATAACCTGGCTAAAGACAGCCTGCGTATTGCGATGCCAAAAGTTACTTCTATCCATATTGATAATAAAGAACAGCGCATTAAAGTACAATATGTAGAAGTTTTGGGTAGGGTTTTAAGTGGTATTGCGCCATGGTTGCAGTTAGAAGGAGGTTCGACAGAAGAAGTAGCTTTAAGGAAACAGTATCGGGAGTGGGCCATTCAGGGACTAAAAAATGCTTTAGATTCTAATGCCAAAGATTTTATGAATTTCGATATCGGTGGGCAACAACTGGTAGATGCTTCTTATGTTGCATTGGCTTTGGTACGTGCACCTTGGTTATGGGAAAATCTGGACAAGAAGAACCAGGAACTGATGATGAAATCGATCGTTACAACCAGAAGATTTAAGCCTGCTTTTTCTAACTGGTTATTATTCTCCGCTATGAACGAAGCCTTTCTGGCCAGATTCGGTTACAGTTGGGATCCTATGCGTGTTGATTATGCACTGCAGCAAATGGAACAATGGTACACCGGCGATGGAATGTACACAGATGGAACATCGTTTGCCTTCGATTATTATAATAGTTATGTTATTCACCCTTATCTGGCTACTTTGGCCAATATCATTGGTGCTAAAACGAACAGTTATAAAGAGATGTTCGAGAAGATTAAGAAGCGCAATGAGCGGTATGCTATTATTCAGGAAAGATTAATTAACGCTGATGGCACTTACCCAGCAACAGGTCGCTCCATCATTTATCGTGGTGCTGCATTTCATCATTTGGCCGATATGGCCTGGAGAAAAGCATTGCCAAAACAGTTAAGTCCGGCTCAGGTACGTTGCGCTTTAACCGCCGTAATCAAAAAAACTTTAGAGAGCCCTACTACCTATAAAAATGGTTGGTTAACGATAGGTTTATATGGCGATCAGCCAAATCTGGGCGATTTCTATAACAACCAGGGCAGCCCGTACATTGCTTCAAATATCTTTTTGCCATTAGGTTTGCCAGAAGCAGACGCATTTTGGGCCAACCCAGCAGAGAAATGGAGTGCGCAAAAGATCTGGAGTGGAGAAAATTTTGAAAACGATCACAGTGCCAGTTTAAAATAAATAGCAGATAGCTATACAATTGAAAAGAGGTGGGTAAATTACCGTCTTTGTAACGTTAAAAATTATTTGATTAAAATGATGAATAAGAGAATCAGTTTTGTTTTAGGATTTATCGCCTTCAGTTTAGGGCTAAATAGTTATGTTTCAGCACAACAAACATATACTTCTTTTACTCCCGGTAAACTTTGGAAGGATGATAAAGGTGTTCATATTAACGCCCATGGCGGAGGCATTGTCGAATATAAAGGCATTTACTATTGGTTTGGTGAGCATAAGATTGAAGGTGAAAAAGGCAATACGGCACAGGTAGGCGTACATTGCTACTCATCAAAGGATTTATACAATTGGAAAGATGAAGGTATTGCACTTCCGGTTTCAGAAGACCTGAAAAGTGATATTGCTAAAGGCTCGATCCTGGAGCGCCCAAAAGTGGTGTATAACAAGAAAACCAAAAAGTTTGTGATGTGGTTTCACTTAGAACTTTTAGGCAAAGGTTATGCAGCTGCAAGATCGGGTGTTGCGGTAGCCGATCGCCCAACTGGTCCATATACTTTTATCAAGAGTTATCGTCCAAATCCGGAGAAAATGCCCTTTTATGCAGCAGGAACAGCAGAAAAAGATATGGTAAATTGCCAGCAACCGGCCAATAAAAGTGATGGTTTTTTCTGTAGGGATTTACCCGGTGGGCAAATGGCAAGAGATATGACAGTTTTTGTAGACGATGATGGAAAAGCCTATCATATATTCTCTTCAGAAGAAAATTTTACGTTGCATTTGGCTGAGTTAACCCCTGATTATTTAGGGCATACAGGAAAATTTATCAGAATTTATGTGGGGCAGCAAACAGAAGCACCAGCTTTGTTTAAGAAAAACGGAACCTACTATATGGTTGGTTCGGGCTGTACAGGATGGGCGCCAAATCCGGCCAGATGGTTCAAAGCAAGCTCCATCTGGGGACCTTGGACTTATATGGGGAATCCATGCCAGGGCGAAGGGGCTAAGCTAACCTATGGCGGGCAGAGTACGCATGTATTGCCAGCACCAGGCAAAAAAGGAGAATTTATTTTTATGGCTGATAAATGGGAACCGAAAAACGCCATTGATGGCCGTTACTTGTGGTTGCCAATCAAATTTGAGAACGATAAAATTTCGATAAACTGGGCAGATGAATGGGATCTGAGCGTGTTTAAAAAGTAGAGAAAAAACAAAATTTTTATATAAATCTAGACGATGAATTGCGTAAAAATGCGCAAATGGGATTGTTTTTGCCCAAAATTCGGGTCATCTTAAAACAACTTTAAAAAATGAAAGCAAAATTATTATGGTTGGTGGCGATATGTTTCTCCTTATCAGCTTTTGGCCAGCAAGCTAAACATACGTTTAAGCTAGGAGAAACAGCCTTTCTATTGGATGAAAAACCCTTTCAGATAATTTCTGGGGAGTTACATTATCCCCGTGTACCAAAAGAGGCCTGGCGGGCCCGTATGAAGATGGCCAAAGCAATGGGGCTAAATACGATTGGTACTTACGTATTCTGGAATCTGCACGAACCACAAAAAGGAAAATTCGATTTTTCGGGCAATAATAATATTGCCGAATTTGTGAAAATCGCCCAACAAGAAGGCCTTTGGGTTATCTTAAGACCAAGTCCTTACGTTTGTGCCGAATGGGAGTTCGGTGGTTATCCTTATTGGCTACAGAACGAAAAAGGCCTTGTGGTGAGAAGTACCGAAAAACAATATTTAGATGAGTATAAGAAGTATATTATTGAAGTAGGCAAACAGTTGGCACCATTGCAGATTAACCATGGTGGTAATATTATTATGGTACAGGTAGAGAACGAATACGGCTCTTACGCTGCTGATAAAAATTATTTAGATATCAACAGAAAAATGTTTATCGAAGCAGGTTTTGATGGATTGCTTTATACCTGCGATCCTGCTGCAGATGTAAAAGATGGACATTTAGACGGATTACTACCAGCTGTAAACGGAATCGATAATCCGGCAAAAATTAGGGAGTTGGTAAATCAGAACCATAATGGGAAAGGCCCATATTTTATAGCTGAGTGGTATCCTGCATGGTTCGATTGGTGGGGAACACCTCATCACACCGTTCCTGCAGCACAATACACCAAAAAGTTAGATTCTGTTTTAGCAGCAGGTATTTCGATCAATATGTACATGTTCCATGGCGGTACAACGCGCGATTTTATGAATGGGGCAAACTATAAAGATATTTCACCTTACGAACCACAAACCAGTAGTTATGATTACGATGCGCCTTTAAATGAGGCTGGAAATGCAACTGAAAAATTCAAGGCGTTTAGAAGTGTGATCGAAAAACATCTTCCAACAGGACAAAATTTACCGCCAATTCCAGCTGCTAAACCAAGTATCGCAATTGCGCCTTTTAAACTGGGAAGTAAAGTAGCTTTGTTTAATGCGCTGCCAAAAGCAGTGAAAAATAGCACACCTTTAACTTTCGAGGATCTTAGCCAGGATTATGGTTATGTGCTTTACCGAACTACCATTAAGGGAGGTAAAAAAGGCGAACTTCAGATTAAACAATTACGGGATTATGCGCTGATTTTTATTAACCAGAAAAGAGCAGGTATTTTAGACCGTAGGTTAAACCAAAATACTTTGGCATTAACACTCCCGAAAGGCGAAGTACAGCTCGATATTTTTGTAGAAAATATGGGTAGGGTAAACTTTGGAAAGTATCTGTTAGAAAACAAAAAAGGAATTACCGAACAGGTAACTTTTGATGGTGCCGAAGTTAAAAACTGGTCGATGTACGGCTTCCCTTTTAATAATATTGCTGGTTATACTGCTAATGCTGCCCCTTCAAAACAAAGCGGAAACGGACCAACATTACAAAAAGGATCTTTCCAAATTTCGACAGTTGCGGATACTTATTTAGATATGACCGATTGGGGAAAAGGGGTAGTGTGGGTTAATGGACACAACTTAGGAAAATACTGGGCAATCGGGCCACAACAAACGTTATATATCCCTCAAGAATGGTTAAAAAAAGGCAAGAATGATATCGCGGTTTTAGAACTGATTAAACCTGATCAGAATATTTTAAAGGMAATAGATCAACCAATCTTAAATACAATAAAAAAATTAAACGTAGACTAAACGTTTAAAAATCTTCAAAATAGGGGTTAAAAAGCCAAATTCTAACAAAAAGTAACAATTTAGCCCCTACTTATTACCGTATTACCCCTCACTCCACTAGGATTTTATGGTTACTTTGTTGTAATCAATCCATCTCCATTCATGCATAATTTCCACATCAGGTCTGATTAATATTTTAATAAAATATTTTGATAGACTACCCTTTTGAATTCCTCTCGCGGTTCAATTATTAACTAACCAAATAATCTTAAAAAATGAAAAGAAAACTACTAGCCACATCTAAGTGTGCGGTAATGTTTTTGTTTGCTTTAATCCTATCCTTAGGTAAATCAAACGATTCAATTGCACAAACTGCTCAAATCTCAATTTCTGGAAAAATAAAAGATAATCGAGGTAACCCCATTCCCCCATTCC
>NZ_JBFTQI010000213.1:0-7954 GCF_056398925.1 Pedobacter sp. 01T416_2 | reverse complement strand
GTTCCAGCTCTGCACTGTGCATACCTCCATGCTGGCAATATTTAACCAGCTCAGGTCTAAATTCGATATGGTATTTAACCAATGCTGCTTTATAACCTTCTAACCTTTCTTTTGTTATCGAAAGATTTTCAGAATTTGTTAAATGGGCAATGGTTCTTTTTCCAGATAAAATAAGATGTTCTGTGGCATCAAAAGAACCTTTAAAATTATTCGCGATTACCTTATGGGTTTCAAAATCTTTAGGCACACGGTCGAAAAAAACAATTGGTAAGCCCTTGGCATATAAACTCCTCAGGTAATCAATATCCTGCGTTTCAGACGATAGCGCAATCAATAAACCATCGATAGAACGTGATGCAAGGTGCTCAACATTCAGTTTCTCCTGCTTGTAAGATTCGTGACTTTGAGAGATGATAACGTGATAATCTTTATCATAAGCGATGGATTCGATGCCATTTATCACCTGAGAAAAAAAGTTGTTGGCAATTTCGCTCACAATAATGCCGATAGAATAGCTACGGCGCTCCTTTAAACTTCTGGCGATTGGATTAGCGCGGTAATTAACCTTTTCAGCATAAGCCAAAACCAGTTTTTTGGTTTCCTCACTAATTTCGTAACGATCTCTTAAAGCCCTGGAGACTGTTGAAGTTGACAATCCCAACGCTTTAGCAATATCTTTTATGGTAGATGTTTCAAATCTCATTTTCGTAATGCGTACAAGTTACAAAAAATATCTCTTTAAGGGGATTGGATGAGTAACATTAATAAACGTCGCATCTACGTTTTTGGGAACGTTTGCACAGTTTTTTAGTTAAATCTGGTTTCAATTGCTTTTTAGTTTGTAAAATTGTTACATCAACGTAACCAAATATAAACTAACTATAACATCCCGAAATAGAATTATATTCTATCTGCAAGCGATTGCAGCATCATAAAAAAACCAAATTACTTCAAATAAATAAATAACTATGAGCAGAGTTTTACTCTTTTTAGCACTTCTCTCTTTTTTTGGATTATCTGTTGCTCAAGCACAAAACAGACAATTAACAGGAACTGTAAAGGATAAATCTGATGGGCAGCCACTAATAGGCGTGAGTGTATCGATAAAGGATTCGAAAATTGGAGCGAGTACAGATGCGAATGGAGTTTACAAAATTCCCGTTCCGGCCAAAGGCGCTACCCTAATTTTTACCTATGTAGGTTATAAAACAAAAAATGTTGCTGTAGGTGAGCAAAACAAAATAGATGTAACACTTGAAGAAGATGCCAACACTTTACAAGAGGTTACCGTAAACATCGGTTACGGATCTGTACGTAAAGAAGCCTTAACGGGTTCCGTATCTTCCATTACCGGGAAAGATATTGATCAGTTCCCGGTAAGCACTGCAGCCCAGGCTTTGGCTGGTAAACTGGCAGGCGTATCGGTTACCACAACGGAAGGAAGCCCAGGCGCCGAAATTGTAATTAAAGTACGTGGGGGTAGCTCACTTACGGGTGATAATTCTCCATTGTACATTGTAGATGGAATCCAGGTTGAAAATGCATTATCCATTTTATCGCCGAACGAAATCCAGTCTATTGATGTGTTAAAAGACGTGGCATCAACATCAATTTATGGCAGTAGAGGTGCTAATGGAGTAGTGATCATTACCACCAAAAGCGGAAAGAAAGGAAGACCGATTGTTTCGTTTGATGCTTATGCGGGTGCGCGGCAGATTGTAAACGAGCTGGATGTAATGAATCCTTATGAGTTTATCAAATATCAATATGAGCTCTATAACAACAACACCAATCAGGATGTAAAAGATACTTTTACCAAAAAATATGGCACGTTTGAAGATCTGGACATTTACAAAAATATTCCAAATATCGATTGGCAGGACAAAATTTTCGGCCGTCAGGCATGGAGCAATACCGAAGTTTTAAATCTATCAGGCGGTACTTCTAAAACCACTTACAATGTTTCGGTAAACAATACCAAGGAAGACGGTATTATGCTTAACTCTGGCTATAGAAGAACTTTTGCCTCTGTGCGTTTAGACCATAAATTTTCTGATAAATTCAGGGTTGGTCTAAATGCCCGTTACAGTGGTCAGCGTATTGATGGTGTAGGTACAACCTCTACAGGTTCGCAGGGTACTAACCGTTTAAGAAATTCTGTACGTTACCAGCCTTATTCAGGTGGTGGCGATTCTGGCGATTTGTTCGATGCAGACTATTTAACTACCGGATTAACCAATCCAATTACCTTGGCCAACCAGGAATTGAAATATGATTATCGCAACGATTTAATTTCGAGCGGTTATGTACAATATTCGATTCTTAAAAACTTAACGATAAAGAGTACCGTTGGTTACAACCGAACTAACAGGCACGTTAATACTTTTAATGGCCCGGTAAGTAACGTAGCCAGGAACAATGCAGGTTTACCTGCCATCCAACTGGACACGGTAGCCCAAAAATCTTTTATTAATACCAACACCATTAACTATAAACCAAATCTGGGTAAAGACCATAGTTTAGATTTATTGGTAGGCCAGGAAATCAACATGGTCGATATCGATTCGAGAACAACTGTGCTTAAATTTTTACCCATAAACATCTCTCCCGATGATGCTTTTGTGAGCAGCGCTCCGGCAAATACCATTCAGGACAGGCCAACTTCACTAATTTCTGGCACCAGGCAGTTTTCGGTATTTAGCAGGGCCTCTTACGGTTTTAAAAATAAATACCTGGCCACTGTAAACTTCAGAACAGATGCTTCTTCATTATTTGCGGCAGGGAAACAATGGGGTTATTTCCCATCGGCACAGGTAGCCTGGAGGGTAACGGAAGAGAAATTTGTAAAAGATATGAACCTCGATTGGTTAGATAACTTTAAAGTTAGGTTTAGTTATGGTGCAGCAGGGAACAACCGTATCGGTCAGGATTTATTTAGAACATTATTTTACCTAAGTTCTACCACCGGTGGTTATGCCGATACAGATGGCTCAGTATCAACTGGTTTAATTTCAGGTACAGCTACAGGAAATATTTTATCTAACCCGAACATTACCTGGGAAACCAATATTTCTAAAAACCTGGGTATTGATATCGATTTATTTAAAAACAAGTTATCGCTTAATTTAGATTATTACGACAACAGAACAAAAAACCTACTTTTAAATGCAAATGTGCCACAAACTACGGGGTATGCTACACAACAGCAAAATGTGGGTAAAACCCAAAATACAGGTTTCGAACTGCAATTGAATTATCAGGCCGTTAAAACCAAAAACTTTAGCTACAATACCAGTTTCAACATTTCATTCAACAAGAACAAAATTGTCGAACTGCAAAATGGCGTAAATTCATACATCACACAATCAGGCTGGGTAAACAGCTTAGGCGATTTTAAAGTCGAAGTAGGCCAGCCGGTTGGTCAGTTTTACGGTTTCGTTTCGGACGGGCGATATACTGTTGATGATTTCACCTACGTCCAAAACACAACTACTGGTGCCTATACCTATACACTTAAGCCAACTGTTGCAAATAGCAGGGTATTATTGGGTAACCGTGATCCTCAGCCAGGCGACATGAAGGTTCAAAAACTATCGTCTTCATCAAGTATGATGATCGGTGATGACGACAGAACGGTTTTAGGTACAGCACAGCCGAAATTCACCGGAGGTTTCAACAATCAGTTTGCCTATAAAAATTTCGATCTAACTGTATTTGTAAACTTTAGTTACGGAAGCAAGGTGTACAACGCCAACAAAATAGAGTTTACCTCGCAATACAACGTAAAAGACAACAATTTACTTGCGGTGATGAATGATCGCTGGCAGAACTTTGATGCCAATGGTGTAAAGATAACAGACCCGGCATTATTGACTTCCATGAACGCCAATACTTCACTATGGACGCCTACAGGAGGGAACTATGCTTTAACCTCTTACGCTATTGAAAATGGCTCGTTTTTAAGAATCAGCAATCTGACACTGGGTTATAGCTTACCACAGGGTTTGATCAGAAAAACAGGTTTCATTTCAAAATTAAGGGTATACGGAACAGTTAATAACTTATATACGATAACGGGCTATACAGGTTATGATCCTGAAGCAAACACCCGCCGATCGAATCCACTTACGCCAGGTATAGATTACGCTGCTTATCCGCGCAGCAGATATATCCTTGCTGGTATAAACATGGTATTTTAACCTCAACATTAAAGAAAATGAACAATAAATTTATAAAATCGGCTTTAATGGTAATTGCTGTTGGAGCATTGAGCATAACTACTTCCTGTAAAAAATATTTAGATGTACAATCGCCGTCATCCTCTAGTCCGGATGTTGTTTTTGAAAGTACAGCAAACACCAATGCAGCAATTATTGCAGTTTACAACCGTCTTTGCGGTGATAATGGTTACGGAAGCCGCATATCTACACTATTTGGTTTAACCGCCGATGATTTTAAAACCTCGGGAAGTTATAGTTCTTCCGATCGCAGGGGGATTAGCATGTACGGTGCGAGTTCAGACAATACCGATCTGATCAACCCATTTTTACAATTATATGCGGGCGTAGAGCGGGCAAACATCTGCATCAAATTTATCCCGGCCTCTAGTCTTTATACCAATGGTTCTGAGGCTGACAAAACGATTATGAAACGGTATTATGGTGAAGCTTTAACATTAAGAGCACAATTTCTTTATGAATTGATCCGTAACTGGGGTGATGTTCCTGCGTCTTTCGTGCCTTCTGCAGATGCCGAAACATTGTATGGCCCAAATGTAGACCGCAATAAAACCTATGATCGGATCATCGCAGATTTAAAAATGGCTGAGGACCTGGTGCCATGGAGAAGTGGAATCACAGAATACGGCAGTTTCCGTTATACCAAAGGTGCAATTAAAGGCTTAAGAGCCCGTATTGCTTTAGCCAGAGGCGGTTATTCGCTAAGGTCGGCCAATCATACTATGGAACGCAGTGCTGATTATTTAACTTATTATAAAATTGCTTTTGATGAGTGTTTGGACATTATGAACCACCGTTCGGAGCATAGCCTGAATCCCGTTTATGAAAATGTATTTAAGACCTTGCATACCACAACCCGCTATGATGACGCCCACGAGCTGATGTTTGAAGTGGCTGCTTTTGGCGGCAACGCTTCTACCGATAGCAAATTAGGTTATTATAACGGTATCCGTTTTAACTCCGCATCTACTTTTGGTTCAGGCGGCGGCGGGATGAATGCTATTCCTACTTACTTTTATGAATTTGATGTCACCAAAGATTGTCGCAGGGATGTAACCATCGGCGTTTTCGAAATTACCGCAACATCAAAGAAAATTATCAATACCCTGTTTAACATGACGGATGGAAAATTCCGCAAATCATGGACAACTTTTAACAACTCTTCCGCTGCTCAAACTTTCGGGGTAAACTGGCCAATGTTACGTTTTGCCGATATACTGTTAATGTATGCAGAGGCAGATAATGAAATTAACGGAGCACCATCTGCTTCCGCAGTTAATGCCTTGCAAGAGGTACAAAAACGTGCCTTTGCTGGTTTTGAAGGACAAATCCCAGTAACACCAATGGATAAAAACGGCTTTTTTACTGCTATTGTGAAAGAAAGGTTATTGGAATTTGGAGGAGAGGGTATCCGTAAATATGATTTAATCCGCTGGAATTTATTAGGCAGTAAATTTGAAGAAACACGCAATAAAATACGTGCTTTGATTGCAGGAACGGGCGATTATACCAGTGTACCAAATTACGTTTATGCCAAAGAGGGGAATTACCTGTTGGGAACGAGCGTAAACGAAGTAGCCACACTCGATCTCTATGGCGGTGTACCAAATAATGTGTTTGCCTCACCAGGATTAAACACTTCAACAGCACCGAGCGGATATACCACTAAAAACTGGAGAAAGGCTGTTACAGAAGAAAACTCCATAACCAGCACTTCTACGGGAATTGCTTTTTACTTCGAAGCAAATAAAAAGGAACTTTTCCCATATCCTAAAACAACATTGATCGAAAATCCGAGTATGGCTCAAAACTTTGGTTATTAATTAGATATTAATTATGAAAACATTTATAAATCAATTAGGGTTTAAATTCGCCGTTTTATTATTGATGGTTGCGGTAATTTCTTCATGCAAAAAGGAAGAAGATATTCCAACAGAACCAGCAAGGATATTTAAGCCAAGCGATGTAAAAATTACCGCTGGCGAAACTTCAGCGAAATTAACCTGGACAGTTCCTTTGATGTCGACTGGAAAAACCTTTAAATACAGTATCGATTTCTCAACAGATTCGCTGTTTGCTACTGTAAATTACACCACTACAGCAGATACGGCCGGTGTAACGGTAACTGAAGAGAATTTAGCGGTAAGAACCAAATATTATGCAAGGGTTAAAGCCAGTGCAACTGAAAGCCAGCCTGAATCGAAATATATACGTAGCAGCGTTTTTCAGTTAACCGGGATTCAACTTTTTGCAGCCATCAGAGATAATGAAATTAAAGAGAATAATATTACACTGCGTTATACCCCAACAGTTGGTTTAACATCCATCGTTTTAACCCMTGAAAGCGGAACGGCAACCACGATAACCCTGAGTACCACTGATGCCTCGGCAGGGTTAAAAGCCATAACAGGATTAACAGCAGGGACAAAATATACCGCCGAACTATTTGCAGGAACGAAAAGCAAAGGAATTGCCACTTTTATTACCCTTGCTCCAACTACATATACGGTTAAATTAAATCCTGGTGATGACCTGGCTGCAGCGATTGCCAGTGCAACAAATGGCGCAATTATTGGTTTAAACCCAGGCACCTATACCTTGTCGGCAACCACTTTCATCACCCAAAAAACCATTACCATAAAATCAACATCAGGCAACCCAACCGATACAAAGGTAAATTATAAGGAAATTGATTTAGAGGGTACTGGGGCAGGCGTAACGCTTTCGGGTATTGAATTTGATGGAACAGCCAGTGCATCGCTTTATTTCCTTAATTTTATTGGCACACAGGCGGCCAATGGTGCAGCAGCAACTTTTACCAATGTAGTGGTAGATAACTGTATTGCACATGGCTCTGTAACATCGTTTTTAAGAGGCGATAGAGGCACGGCCGCCCGCGATTTTAAAATCACAGGCATTACGGTTAATAACTCGATTGTTTACGACATGGGCTTAAATGGTTCATCTGCATATTATACTTTTCACCTAAATAAAATGCAGTTCAATGCCCTTACCATATCTAAATCTACTTTTTACAATGCAGGCCCTGGCCTGGTTACAGCGAGCACCACTTATACAGGGGATGTTATCCCGACAGTTGCGATCACCAATTCGACCTTTAATGGTTTTGGTGGCAATGCCAAGTACGCCCTGTTAGATGCGAATGCCAATCCGATCAATTTTACCATTTTGAACAGCATTTTTGCAAATACACCAAAATCGGGTACGGTTAACGCTGCTGCCATTAGGGGCACAGGTGCAGGAAGTACATTGAAGGTTTCGAACAGTAATTACTTCAACCTGTTCAGCGCCCTAACTGGCGGAACAGCACTAACCTTTGGAACAGCAACTTTAGCAAGTAATCAATCTATCAATACCGGCTGGACAGCTACAACAACTGATTTCACTATAGCTGTTGGTTCGCCTTTAAGAAGCGCGGGAAGCACCGGTGGTCCGATCGGCGATCCAAGGTGGACATACTAATAAAAATTATAGGGCAGGTTTTAATCTGCCCTTTTTTAATGAACTTTATGCAGGGTTGGTATTTAATAGGTTCCAAATAAGAATCGTCATCTCCTTTGGTTTATCGGACTGATTTTTCTTCTTGTAAATAGTATTACAAGAAGAAAGCTTGGTAAGCGTTTAAATAAAAGGCAGGGTGAACTTCCGTCATCTCTAGTTCACAGAACTTGTGGTCGTATTAGTCCCTGCCTTTT
>NZ_JBFTQI010000212.1:0-7967 GCF_056398925.1 Pedobacter sp. 01T416_2 | reverse complement strand
CCCTTCATTCCTGTCCAGAATGGCACCTAATGGAATAGGATAACTTACTGCCCCACCAGCACCTACCTGCACAAAACTGTTGATCAGGTTCCGGGTGTAATAACTTCCCAGCTGCTGCAAAATTTCCCTGGTGGTCCGCTGCTCTTCAATATTGTATTTAAGCGATGCCCTAAAACCCAATGGCAGTTTATATGCCAGATCGAAACTGGCCACCAGGTCCGTAAGTCTGGTTACATTATCGGTATACTGATTATCCAATAGCGGGTAATATGACCAGTCCAGCAGCTGCGCCACCGCTGGAGAAGCAAGATAACCAGACCGGTAATTCTTGGTAATGGGCAAAGGGTTTCCATTGGCATCGGCAAAGGCAGCATAAGGATAAAGTGAAGATGTACTCAATATGCCGCCAATGCCAGGCTGCCCTGCTGTAACCTTGCCACCGGTATAACTGAACACCGTATTCAAATTCAGGTTGCGCAGCAGCGTAAAACTGTTGCTCAGCCTCAGGTTCTGCCTGGAATTCTCACCATCCAGGTTATCTACGTTTCTGTTATAACCTGAAGAAACCAGCCAGGAATGCTTTTCACTCCCACCCGATAGCGAGAGTGCGTATTGCTGGTTAACCCCGGTTTTGTACACGTAACGGTCAAAATCGTCATAAACATCATGTGCGGCAAAGCCTGCCTTGGCCAGTGCCAAATCAGCATTAGACAGCTTGCCCGAGGCATTCAAAACCAGCAGCTCTACAAAAGGCGTTAAGGCAGGTTTCTGCGAGGAATTGATCAGGCTGGTATAATAGCCCTTACCATATAAAAACTGCTCCACATCAAGCGCATCGGCAGATGAAATGCGCTGCTCGTAACGCAGATCAGGCTTTTGCACAAAAGCCAAACTGGCTGAAAAGCTGGCCGAAAACGGCGTATTCTTTTTGCCTTTTTTGGTGGTAATTACAATCACCCCATTTCCGGCACGGGTACCCCAAATGGAAGCTGCCGCGGCATCCTTTAAAACCGTTATGCTCTCTACATCTTCAGGATTGATGTTGGCCAGATCACCCGGATAAGGAAAATCATCAAGCACAATCAGCGGATCCCTTGGCCCACGGATCGTGCTGGTGCCACGGATGGAAAACTTGCCTGTGGCCGAGGTGCTCCTGTCAAAAGTAAGCCCGTTACCTATGGCCTCTAACCTGTCGAGTATGTTTTTGCCCACCTGCTGATCTAGCCTGGCCTTATCCAGTTTATCAAACGATCCGGTGGCCCGCGTTCTGTCCAGCACCTGATACCCGGTGCTTACCGTTACATCGCTGAGCTGGTTATCGGCCGGCAACAGCCTGGCCACAAATACCCTTGTTAACGGGATAGTGACTGTAACAGCATAGGTTTTAAAACCCACCGCACTGGCCACAAAATGATAAGTACCACCTGGCAGACCAACCGAAAATGTTCCGTTTCTATCTGCCATTAATCTACGTACCAGCCCATCAGCCCCTGTCAGCTCGATGTTTGCCGGAACGGCGGTACTATCGGCAGCACTTAAAATTTTACCGCTAAAGGTTTCCTGCCCAAAGGCTATTATCGGGCAAAAGCCGATCAATACAATCAGTATATATATCTTCCTCATTTCAGTTGCTTAATTTCATCGCCCATCCGGTCACGGATCACCATGACCGTCATTTTTTTCTTCGCCGGCCGCAGGCACAGCCCATACGGCCGAAGCCCAGCATTTACCTGCTCAAGACCCCCTGTTTCACTGATCGTGATCGATATGCGATCACTGATCCCGGTTTCGTTGATCACCGGCACGGTGTTCCAGACCAGGTTCTCCAGATGATCGGCAAGCGCTTCAACACGAACATTTTTTAAGTTTAACACATCCTGACTGCCAGCGCCGTTATCCGATCGACCCAAAATTTCCAGWTCATGACTTCCGCTCAAGCGAACCTCCGCAACCCCAAAACGCTCAAGAACAAGGCAATCGGCCACTTCAGTCTCGAAACTGCCTACATAAGGCGAATACATATTCAGGTCATCCAGCATCATGGGGTATAACTGAGCTGATAACCGCTCGGGCACCACAAACTCATAATTATAGCTACCGTGCAAGAAACCCGACGAATCGGCCCCTGCGTACCTGATCTGTTTATCAGAAAAGCGCTGGCCTACTGCGCGCTGCAGCACCCTGCCAATTGTACCATAAAGGCTAAAAAAATCGGCATTGGTAAAGGCACGCCCCACCAACACACCAGATGTTTTAGCCTTTCGAAACTGTGTACCGCTGGCCAGGCCAGACACCCGGCCCTTAGTTAACAGGCTGTACCGGACCAAGCCTTCAGTAGGAAAATCTGCCGAACTGAACAAAGGCAAAGCCGGATCGATGTTCTTTTTATTAACGAACGTACCACCCTCGCCCGCCATCGCCTGCAACAGTTTCGCTTCCTCCAGTTCTTCCTCGCCCGTTATGGCCAGCACTTTCCCATCCCTGCCGATCCATACATAATGGGGTACGGTACGGTGCGGGAAAGTTTTATTCAGCAGCGTATCTGCTAAAACAGCAGTAAAAGCTTCGCCATGTTCGTTTTTCCTTTTCTGCAACAAATCGGTTGCCCTGGCTACAGGCTCATTATTCACCAGGATCACCTGCAGATCGTTCTGGTATTTCTCTTGCAGCATCTTCATTTTCGGGAAACTGGCAATACAGGGTGCACACCAGGTCGCCCAAAAATCCAGGATCAGCAGTTTGCCCTTAAAAGCCGAAAGCGGCAAGACTGCCAAATTCTGACCCGCCCCATTAAGACCTGAAACATTCCTTATCAGCACATCCGGCACCTGCTGACCGATAGAAATCCCCCGATAATCCGCAGACGCAGCCACACTGGTAACCGATATATTTTTATCCTGCCCATGCACCCCAAAAATTGGGCATAGCAGTAGCAGGAAACATAATTTAAGCTTCATTTTGATTGATTAAACGTAAAAAATAATTAAAAACTGACCTAAAGGCTATCTCAAATCCTAACTCCTCACTCCCTCAACCTTACCCTCCTCCATCAGCACCCGCACCGCCACGACCAATTCGATCAACCCATCAAACACCTCACTAACCTCCTGTTTACTGATATTAAGTTCCAGAAAACCCTTTTTATCKTTCAAAGCAAAACCCTGAAACGACTCCAATAACACCAGCTTTACCTTATCGACACTGTAGTGATCATAAAATAATTCCAGCACCTGTTGAGCTGTTTTCAAAGAAGGGTCTCCAGCATTATTATCAGATAAAGTCATAAATTGATGGTAAAAAAGAAAAATACAAATGGATTAAAAACCAGCCCCTTCCACATAAAATATGCAGATACGGCAAACCGTATTGCTTATTAGAAAAAAGATACCTACCTTGGGAATGCGAATAACCATAGTACTGCACAGTTGCCTAAAAGCAATAAAGGGCTGGTACCAAGCTAAATTAACCCACGGGAAATCAGTGCGCTCTCTCACACCAACCCTGTTTCTTATTGGGCTATTTTATACTCGGAATTCCGGCACGCGCATTACGATGGAGAACAAATAACGTTCTTTAACAAGAGTTTAAGGGAATAACTAAATATCACTTCCTGGAAGTGATATGATTTGATGGCGCTTARTTTTTTCGTTTTCATAAACGGTTGTTTTTATGTAAACGATGCAGGCTCAATAAAAGCAAATGGAAAACCAAATTGGTTAGAAAACCAATAGGGCGAACTTCAATGCTTTTGAAACTGGTACCGTCAAGAACCCACTCAGGCTAAAGCCTGAGTTCCACAAAAGACTAACATGAAGTCCGCCCTATCGAATAGAGTTATCGCGAAGATAGCAAAATTCAATAGATACGGCGAACTCACGATCGGCTCATGTGGAAATTGACGGTTTCGTTTCATGAGTGACATCGTATAAGTAGGTTACCCAACTCAATTTGTCGCTATAAATAACTATAACAAACATACAAAAAGTTCGTACGAAAAGCAAACTTTTTATTTATTTAATTAAAATGTCTAGGCAAATCTCTAAGAGAACAAAAAATGTTAATCAAATAAAAAAGATTGCAAAAGAGATTGGCGCTTCTTCGCGTTTAATATCACTTTGGGTAGACGTTGATTATACCACTGTGAGTGGGTGGAATTCTAATACATCACAGCCTAGCTATGAAAATCTAAATGAAATAGGGGAACTGTTAGAACAAGATAATCGTGATCTACTGGAACCGCAGGGGCGAATTGATACAGGGTTGGCCAAGGCTTTAGAGCAAGAGTTGAAGAGATTGCACAAAGAAGAAGGCATACCCTATGAGGTTGAAAAATTGGACAAAAAGGGTGTGAGTGTTAGGGTTAATAATCCTGAGCTGGTAAAGAGATTGAGGGAGTTTGCGGAAGGTTACAGAAAGAATAAGTAGCTGTATTGCGTGAATACGTTTACAATAATGGCGATAAATCATTGGCCGAACGCCCTAATAAAAGAACAAATAACACCAAAACAGTGAAAGAAATAGGGAGTTTGTTTGAGCGGTTGAGAAATAGACACGAAAAAACAAGCTCCCCCTATTTTTGTAGCGCTGAGCATTAAAGCATTATTTAGGTCTTATCGATTGTTGACGGATGTAAGGATTCTCTGTAGGGGAAATTGCCATTAGCACCCAAGAAAAAGATGGAGAAAGCCATTCCCGCAAATGAAATAATAGATCTTTTCAAAAAAACATTGAGTGAAAGCATTGAAAAGACAGCTCCGTAAAACCATCGGCAATAAAAACCCAAAAAGCAATGTTGTTATCATCATAATTAGAACGTTTTAAAACCACTAATAAAACTATAGCTAGTCTTTGTATTCTTCAAAGAGCTATGAAATTTCATCCCGAAGTTGTTTTTATAATTTATTACGAACTCCAAATCTGTAAACTCTGATGATTCAAAAAACACTGGTTTTTTGTCTGCAACTGCTGTATGATAATAATGACCATTCAAGATAATTGATTCGCCACTTTTCAATCGAACACATTGCAACGTGCCTAGATCAATTTGCATTGAATGAGGTGATAGATGAAGTTGAGGATAATAGGCGTCGCAATTAGAGATGTTTTCAAGTTTGATTGTCAATTTATATGATATTAGAAATTCTTCGTTTCCAACATCAGGAGCATCYAAACCGAAAGTAAAAAACCTATTGCTTGGATTTATCTGATGAGGTTCAGAAATAACTTGAATATGAATCTTAGGTCTTAATCTTAAAAGCCAGTTAGCTATAAAAAATAATATTGATGTGGCAATAAAAACTATAACTCCAGTTACAAAATCTTTACTATCAAATAATGATGAGAGCGTAGCGAACATCTTCAAATATAATATATCTTTACAATAATCTACCAACGAATATGCTTCTAGTGAAACAAAAAACAACAACAGAAAATAAGCTAGGACAAAGTAGAATTATTACTAAACAGCCTATTCAACATCACATTACAATTACAAACAAATTACCGCCTAACAATTCAAAACTATTTGACTTTACAATAATTGACCTACTATCCTTTCTATTAAGCTTGGCTACAGCTATTATTGCTCTAAGAGTGTGGAAGCTTACTCAAGAACAAACAAAATCAGCAATTAAATCAGTCGAGTTAGCTGAAAAAGTTTTTATTGACAATAAACTTACGAATGACCACAGTTTAACTTTACAACAACAAGCTGCAGATAGAGAAAAAAAGGAAACTGAAAGAAGACATCAAATTGAAAAAGATAGATTTGAAATTGAAAATGCACCATTTCTAGAGCTTGAACAACTATTGATTAAAAGGACACAATTAACAGTTACAGGAATAGAATTTAGCGTACGGAATCTTGGTAAATTTCCGGTTAAAATAACGAAACAAGCTTTTATGTTAACGCCAATAACTAAAACAGATAATCACATTAAGCTAGATATCAATGCACATTGGAATAATTTACTTAATAGGCCACTTGAAGATAAAATTCAGTACCTCACAAACCAAACACCAATACTTTACAACAGAGATTCTGAACATACTAATAACGGTTTTGAAGATTTTCCTGCAATTTTTGAAGATCAACAAATATTCTTCACTGGCTACATTGAATACTTAAACTTAATTAATAAAGAGCGAATGATTTACAGATTTATAGCAAGTCCAGTAAGTTATAATGGAACGAGATTTAGCTTTTGGTTTAATGAAAATGAAATTTTAAAATCATTTCTAACAGCATAAATAATTTTAAAACTATGGATATAAAATTTTCTTCTAAAACAACAATAAATGGTAACACTAAAAATGGTGGTGAGTTAGATAATATAATTGAAACATATTTATTACGTCCTGGTTCGCTTGAAGGCACTAAAAACAAGGTATTAAGTGCTTGGTTACAAACTAATCTCAATCATTTTGAAGCTATTAAACCACTAAAATTACACACAACATCTTGCATAGAGTTGTTTACCGATACATCTGATGATGGGAATTCAGATTACACTTTCACGTATGAAGTAAGTTCATTCTGGTATAAGTGCCTACAGATGTTTCCAAATAGGGAGTTTTCTCTACTTGAAAAAGATGAAAATTACCTAATCACTTTTGTTGCGAGCAAAGACCTTGAAATAATTGTATTAAAGGACTAATTTATCTTCCACCTTTGAAGAACTTGTCAAACGCATAAAATTTCCAATAGTCGTACTGATCATCTTCTTCCTCAGGCTTATTTTTTTTTGTGATTCACTAAGGTAACAATAAATTTGATAGACCGTCCTTCCTTAGGTCTAAAGTCTGSTAAAATATAAGGCTTCAAATAGCTCAGGAAGAATCTCTAAATATCTCTATCGTTTTACGGTAAACCGTAAATTAGTTGATTCGAGTTAGATTAGCTTTGTATAGGGCTCATATCGGTCCGAGAACTAATTATAATTTAAAAATTTATTATGGAAGCAATCAAACCTGGGCCTAAACCAAAAACAGAGGAAGGAAATGACGATAAGAGAAGGAGAGTTCTGCCAGAAACCAAACCGAAACATCCTGATCTGAAGCCGCACATCCACAAACCAAAGGATTAAGCTTATTGGCATGAGGTTTTGTAGCCTCATGCCTAATACCCCCCCTTTATAGTTACAAAATTGAAATTTGCTTCCCTGTATTTAAACGGGTATTTCATGTGAATAGGTGCTCGTTCCGTAAATTGTGTAATTCACCCAGGTGCAGTTTGGAATCGAATCCTTGGTCTACTACTACCGAAATCCCCTAGTTTCAACCCAATTGAAACAATTGCTGTTAGCACCTATGATTTCAGACCAAATGCCACAAACATGATGAATTTGATTGAACCAAGAATTCGTGAGACTTAATTTTTATATTTGGTTTACATAATTATAAAACGCTCGAATATGCCCATATTAAACAACTCTTGGTTTGAACTACATGAGGATTCAAATGACCTTAACAACGTTATCAGATTCATTGAAACCCTGCCAGATAATCTAAAAGAGCTTTGCAAGCACGAATCATTCATAGATCTTTTAGACAATGATTTTAAACGTTATAGGATAAATTACTTCCTTTTCAATGAGGCTTTTGAAGAGGCAAGAGATATTCTCAATTTCGACCTACAAATATTGAAAATCCAGATTTCTGAGAATAACGACAAGAGAATGGAAACCTTGGAAACTTTCAATGAAATCCTAGGTACCATAGGCTTTAACGGCTCCTCACTGAAGCTGAAGGCAGGATTGATCAATAAACTTTGGGACAGCGTAATCGCCGCAGGTAATGGAATCATTACCTTTGCAAATAACCCGGTTGTAAAGGCCTTGAGAAAATTTTTGAGTTACCTGAATTCGCTCTTAGAGAGTTTAAAAGAACTATTGCCAGGAATTGATGCTATTAAAGAAATAAAAGAAGTTATCGAAAGCTATCTAGGTATGGCTGATGAATAACACTCC
>NZ_JBFTQI010000211.1:0-7970 GCF_056398925.1 Pedobacter sp. 01T416_2 | reverse complement strand
GTTCATCTGTCTGCCGTCTAAAGTGTGGGAAAGAGCCTTTAAAGTTTAAACTTCTTAAGACTGGTATCACAGTTTGATTCAAACATTTAACCATATCGTTTCTATTAGAACTGCTCATTGGCTCTCATTTAGTTTTCTGATAAGTGGAATTGGCAGTTACCCCTTACTTCCTAATATCCATCTTTCAATCTATTTCTTTCTTTTAAGGGGAAGGTTTTAGTTTTGGATATCCGTCTTTGGTTTTTAAAGGTGAGCCGCCAACTCCATGCTTTATAAGCAAACACTTTTTATCAAGAGACGCTAAACTGATATTTGTCATTTCCGAGCTTTGTAACTGTAGATTAGCAAGTTCTACCAAGGCGTTAGCAGAAGGGATGCCTTTGAAACGTTGTTCAAAATATAATGAGTTTGTATGAGCCTGAGCAACTTCGAGTATGAGACTATCAAGATGGTTCTTCATTGATTGTTCAGCTTCAACTTTTGAAACTCTCTCAACAAGAGTGGAAGTAGCAGACATTAAAGCACCTTTAATAAAATCTGGAGTAGCAAGGACTTTATAGGCGATATCTACATCAGATCCAATTAGATCAAGGTTCTCGATTTGCTTTTTGTATTCGTCAATCAAGCCATTGAGATCTTGATTAGCAAACTGTATAGAATCAGCCTCGTTTGAAATTGCATTAATTTCCTTAGCCTTAATCTCTTTTAATATCTTCCGGTTTGAGACTTGTAAGATAGCATTTGACTTCTCTATCGATGACTGAATCTGTTTATATGAATCTACAAATGGTGACCTGCATCCTACTATTAGAAAGATCAGTACAATTAACTTCTTATTGTTCATTTGTATGTGATTTTAGTTTTAACCACTCGTTAAAGTACCTGATTACTGTCTCATCAATATTGATTCTGTCCACTCCATCAATATACCATTGTACTTCGTCACTTATTAAATCACTCTTGGCATAATACAGAAAGTAGAACTCCTGAAGTGATTTCTCATAATCAAGTTCAAGGTAAAGATCTCTAAGCTCAGTAAGAACTGTTACTGATTCTAGCGTACCATCAAGGCGCATCTGTATAAGGTAATTGACATAATTCCATACAGTTTGGAGTTTATCAGAGAAGTCCAAGCCCCATTCATTAAGTGCTTTTGTAGTCAAGGTCTGCATTTCAAAGTAATCGAATGGCTCACCCATACCTGCCAAGATAACAAGATGTTCAGTATCATAACCATTCATTAGCATTTCAACTGCCCAATCAGACCAAGTCCTGTCAAAGTCACGATCTAATGCTTTATAAGCTAAAACCCTTATTGTAGAATTTGGTAATGGACGCATTTTAGAGAAAGTAGTGTTTAATAATAGTTCTTTTAAACGTATTGGGAGGATAAGCTTATATTGGTGCTATAGTTGGATAGATACTTCCTTACTAGCCCTCATGGGTTGTCGTCATCTTCTTCTCTTTATAATGTGGTTGCCATCCTCTTTATGCGTAATTTCATTAAAGTACACTAAAGGTGCATAATACAGTCTTTCAATGAAAGCCAAACTAGGTTTACCCTGTTTGTTTCTTATCAATTTAAGCAGCCCACCTATACCTTTCTTTACATAGTTTAAATGCTCGGCGAACTCATGTATTGAATAGCCTAAACTTGGTTCATTTATATGTGTCATTTCATTACGAAGCCTGCGAAGAGCCTTGAATTGAGTCCATTGATTTCCTTCGTTAATGTCATTCAAACTACCACCTGCGGAGTATGCCATAAAAAGATTTAATCTGTCTTCCAATCTAGAAGTCACCTTTAGTTCGTCAAGAACCGGAGACTTAATACCACTATGATTGTATATCAATATGTGCCGATTAATGAATGCATCAACAAGTGAAATACAGGCAGTAAGATATGCTCTATAATATCTTGTGCACATTACAAAATCATACTCATCGCTGTACATACAGGCTTCTTCTCTATAAAATAGAATGTCTTCAGAGAGAGCCATTTCCACAGGTATATTGGTCATCGGCGGTGTAAGGGATTTTGTATGTCCAGCATATGTGGATTCGATCTTTAGAAACCCCATAGTTGGCGTTGTTATCCCGAACATACCTCCAAAGATTTCATCTCTATTATCAGCATTAGATTGCGAGACAGATTCATATCCATTGGCCTTGACATCTGCTAACAGCTCTCTAAAAGAAACTTTATTAGTAGCACCGTTTCTAGATATATCAAAGGTCGCTCTTTCCCATCCACCTTTGGGAGATCGGACGCCATTGTCTAGCAGTGTTTTAATAAGTATCTTTTTTGCCTCAGTATTCGAGACTCCATACTGTTCTAATTCAAGGAATGCATGTTGAGTTTGTTCGTTCATTCGTCCAGTATTGTACCATCCCAAAATTTGTAATGCTCAGCAAACCAACACAAATGTTTTGATAGCCCCTCAAGATCAGGGAATAAGTTGAGGTAATTAATGCCGTAATGATTAAGCATATGTACCATTTCCTCCTTTAGACTCTTTGGAATGATAAATCTCTCCAACTCCCCTTTGAATGATTTGTTGTCAAACTCAAGAATGGGTTGGTTATGAATGGAAAAGTAACCATATTGATTAGCGATTCTCATAGTTGGTGTATTTGGCTGGTAAATAACTATGGATGGTGCTTTGATTAAGAAAGGATTAGGGTTTTTTTCAACATTTACAAATCGGGTAACTTTGTGTATGTAGATAGCACCATCAACATCCAAATTATCTGCTGATGCAAAAAAAGCAGCTGTAAGAGGATTATGAGTCCAATCAAGCATTCGAGTTGGTAGACCTGTGTGTTGTGCAATTGACAGTAACTCCCAGTCATTATAACGGTCATTGTTAAGGAGAGATACTGCTCTGCGTTTCCATTGCTTAAATAACTTTTCATCATTTGAATGAGAAAACTCATCTCTGCCAGCTTTGGGAACGAGTTTCCAATCAGCATTACTTTGTCCTCTGAACTTAAAGGTAGTTGATTTCCTTAAAGTCGCTAGCTTCTTATGAAACATTGTCAAATCTGCTATTATAGTTTCTTTCATTTTGTGATTAATATCTTCTTGGTGCTGATCTTGTATGTAGCTTAACATATGCTCATCTTTACGAGCATAGCCTTTTACATGCACGCTTCCATCTGATGAACTCCTGGATTTAGTTATTGATCTCTTAATTGCAGATGGTGTATAAGCGGATATGGTTTACCTAGTGCTATAACTTACGGTTAACCACCTTTCTACTCTATAAGTCGTCTTTTGCTTTGGCTCTTATGATAGCTCCATTGATTTTATCTAAGTAAGCTAGCTTAACAAAACAACTTGTTATACTGTTATGTTCAATCGAAACTTCTATGTCACCCTGCTCCGTCTGCCAAATCGAGTAGTACTTACATCTATCAAACTGAACTTGATACATCTTATTATGATCATCCTGACGCTCGTCATCAAATTTTTCAACTTTGGTACTTGGTTTCCCATACTTCTCTGTCAGCAACTCTTTCAGACTACTGTAATTTCCGTATAGTGCTGACCATGTTTCTCTGTCTGGAAAGGCAACAGCTATTTGATAGACCAAGTCTTTTTGCTTAAGCGTTGAAACCCCAACTACGCAATTCTTATAACCTGCGAAATCTCCTTGGAGGATCGCTGTCCCATCTTTAGTTGCGATGTGGCTGAAACCATTCTGTTTCATCTTAAATACATAATCTATCAAGGTGCCAGTTATCGGTACGCCTTTGAAAGTTAAGTGTTGGGAGGTTGGCTTTTGTGCGAATGTTATGACCGAGACTGTCAGCATAATCATAATTGCTAAAGTTGCCTTTAAAGATAGAATGTGTCGTTTCATCGAGCGTTAACTTTATAAGAGAGATTTAGTTATGCAAAGATAATAGAATGAGAGATGATTGCAAGTCAACCAATCCATCTTATCAATATCCAAGATTTTTTACTTAACCTACTTTAGGGGAGAGTTACCAGTTTTTGGATATGCTGAAAAGGTGTAGATATCGATGTTGTGTTTACAAGGTCAGGAGTGCTCCAAACAGTTGTTTACCTTTTAAAACGACAATCATAATGCTGACCACTCGTTGCACATTTTTATTTTGAAGAGGGTAATAAAACAGATACGACAGGGAAATGTGCATCGTCTTGCAGTTTTTACCTACCATTCAATATTGAATTCGAGATTTTTTCTCTGTACTCAACTAGACCGTGTGACTCCTCGAACGCTTTAAGCTGGTATACAGCAACATTAAAATCTTCTAACAATCTAGGTAGTTCGCAACCGCCTCCGTTGGAATTTATGTGATTATTATAAGCTACGATAGCATCAAAGTGATTTTTCATTAGCGTCCTATGCACCTCCACTAAGTGCTCAATCATATCATCGGTTTTCTGATAGATTCTTATTGACTTGCATTTATCAATACTCAAGAGTATTGATATGTCTTCGATATTTCCAATATCAATGATTTCAGCGCGTTTAACCGTATTTTTGAATGCGAATCTAAATTCTCTTTGATACTTATATCTTAATGGCTTTTCGAAGTAGCTTTTTGATCTTTCCGTCATGCCAAAGTCTGTATACTTAACAGGACTTGTATGAAAGTTCAAGTTAAGTTTGGTCAGTGACAATTCAACGCGTCTTATAAATTCTGCCACGCCTTGTATAATAAGCATGTGAGAACCAAAGTCTTTCATTTCAGCAGGAAGTTGTTCATGTAGCATGTTAAAATCGTTCTGGCTGGTGACTGCGTAGAGGCAAAAGATATTTATAAACAGCTCTTCATTTCTATAGGTAGAAAGGTAATTTCCATCAGGTAATCGGATTGATTCAACAGATATATCAAAGAACTCCCTTTTAAGGTCTATTGTGACGCCCTTTCCTATAGTTTGTTTGTATACCCTTTCATATTTATCACCAACAGCATTATTATCACAGCCTTCAAAGAACTCCAAAATATTAAAATACAGTTCGCCTCTTTGAAGTTGCTTGAGACGATCTTCACTCGAATACTTGATCAATGAAAGTAAAATTTCCTTACTATTAGTGTCCATCTATCTAAGATACAAATTACATTTAATATACTGCTCACCGCCTGCGAACTGAGAAAATGTGTGAGAATCAGTAGCTGCAAAGCAACAGGATTCGATCTATGTTTTAACACAAGCGTAGCGCAGCATTTTCGATTACGCATGGTGAGCTGAAAAGTGGAGCCTGACTAGATTTATCCAGGATAAAGCGAAGCAGATCCTAGATAAAGATAGAGAGAAGGCTCACGAAGGCATCTGCATTGCCAAAATTAAAACCATAACAGAAACTTATTGAATGGGTATTTCTTGTGGCGACCATAAACCACTTTTTCTTATGCCAGGAGACCACAAGGTGTATCCCAAACAGGCAAAAATGACTCCGATCAACCATGATTTTTGAAAAATAGATTTCATTTCCAACAATCCTCTGAGCTATTCCTTATTTTTGCTGGAGGTTATGGCCAAATAGCTTAATTAAGAAATGGATAATAGATTTTCTAACAGCAAACAGGTTGCGGTGGTTTCCACTTTTTCTCATCTTTTGAATACGAATTTTAAGGGAGATATAAATGCAATTTGCTGGCAGAGAGACCTGGTTGGCGACTTTAAGGAAATTGTATCCAAACTTGAACTGAAAGCGGACCTCACTGAAGTTTCTATGGAAGATCTCCATGCGCTTAAGCTATCGGAACAAGGTAGTATGGCAAGGGAAGTTATCTTAAGTGATTTTCAGTTGTTGGCAGACTCCGGAGCATCGCCTTCGCTCAATTTAATCAAAAGTTATCAGCGGGATGAGGAACTCGGTTTCATTTCAACAGATGTATATTCATTCCATGTAGACCGTTCGCCTATCGGTACGGATACTTTTTTATGTACCTATTATGGTGCGGCAAGTGAAATCATCGCTAATCATCAGGCTGAACAAAAAATCCTGGTCCCTGAAATCCGGCAAAAGCTCAAAGAGCTGCATAACGGTCCGGAATCGGAATTTGAAAGCTTTTTGATGGAACATTATTTTGACCTGCATTACCAGGCCAAAGCTGATGCAAGGCCTATTAATTTGGGATTGGGGCATTTATGGAGGTTGGCAGTAGATTATCCTGGTAAACAGGTTTTACCATGCGTGCACCGCGCACCCAACGAAAAAGATGGTGAGTATAGATTGCTTCTGATCTGCTAAAATTAAATTTTCTAATCTAATCCCCTTTATTAGCTGTTAATCAGATAGGTTACATCAGATTAATTATCTGCATGGCAATCTTTCTGTTTAAAAAATACCCCTCGAAAAGTTTCGTAGTTAACATTTCTGCTTACTAATTTAACATTACTGCTCTGTGGTCATGATATGGCATTGTAGTTTTGCATCATAAAAACATACCACCATATTCTAACCAATTAATTCTTTGTTCCGTTATGAAACGATTCTCTTTCTTTATTATATTTTTATTTGTTGCTGGGAGACTGCTTGCTGCTGAAGCTGTTGAGACGCTGGAGAATGGAATGAAGGTACACCCCAAGGGAGGAGCTGCCAAAACTATTGAAATAAATGTGATCAACAGCCGTATTGTTAGGGTACAGGCTTCACCCGAAAGCACTATTCCCCAGGTTACAAGCCTTTGCGTAGTAGCTGGGCTGACTCCGACAGTACCTTTCAAAGTAACAGGAAATGCAGAATTTGCCCAACTCTCTACCCAGGAACTTACCGTTAAGGTTTCCCTTGTTACAGGTAAGGTTTCATTTACTGATAAATTTGGAAAAGTAGTACTACAGGAGGCAAAAAGAAGTTTTAGTCCTATTAATGTTGAAAACGATAAAGGATATACCATGCAACAGGTCTTCTCGGGTACTCCAGGCGAGGCCATTTATGGGCTCGGACAGCATCAGTCTGACGATTTTAACTATAAACATAAAAGCGAAGACCTCTTCCAGTACAATACGAAAGTGGCGGTGCCATTCATCATGTCTACAAATAACTATGGGGTATTGTGGGATAATTATTCGCAGAGTAAATACGGCGATCCCCGAGATTATAAAGACCTGAACCAGTTTACCCTCTTTAATAAACAAGGCAAAAAAGGTTTCCTTACCGCTACGTATAATCAAAAAAATAACGCGCCTATTATCCGTCAGGAGTCGGCAATCGACTATGAAAACCTCACAACTGTGAAGAAATTTCCTGCAGATTTTAATTTTAACAATGGTTCTGTAGTGTGGGAAGGAGAAATTCTTGCCAACCAAACTGATATTTACAAGTTTAGTCTTTATTATGCAGGTTATACCAAAGTATGGCTTGATGGAAAATTGGTAGTACCGGAGCGTTGGAGAACTTCATGGAATCCGAATACTTATCGGTTTCCTTTCTCGCTAACAAAGGGAAAACGCACCAAAATAAGACTAGAATGGAAACCCGATGGAGGTGTTTCCTATGTTGGCCTTAAAGCACTTTCTTCATCTCCGATAGAAAAAAACGGTAATATATCCTTTTGGTCAGAAATGGGCGATAAGATGGATTATTATTTCGTGGCCGGCAAAAACATGGACGATGTAATCAGTGGTTACCGCACCCTGACTGGCAAGGCGAGTATTATGCCCAAATGGGCAATGGGTTTTTGGCAGAGCCGTGAGCGTTACAAAACCCAGGATGAACTATTAAACGTTGTAAGTGAATACCGGAAGCGTAAGATTCCGCTTGATAATATTGTGCTTGATTGGAATTATTGGCCCGAAAATGCCTGGGGAAGCCATCAGTTTGACCTGAAACGGTTTCCTGATGCCAAAGGAATGGTAGACTCCGTGCATAAAGAAAATGCAAATATCATGATATCGGTATGGCCAAAATTCTATGCTACAACAGATCATTTTAAACAATTTAAGCAAAAAGGATGGATGTATATGCAGGCAGTGCAGGATAGTGTAC
>NZ_JBFTQI010000210.1:0-8029 GCF_056398925.1 Pedobacter sp. 01T416_2 | reverse complement strand
GGATCTGGGTCTAAAACTAATGTGGTTACATTGTAATTGATTGCTTGTTGAATGAGCATTCTGCCCAATTGTCCGCCACCTAAAATACCTAATTTTAATTCGCTAATCTGTTTTGCCATGCGCTTGAAAATAATGCTACTTTTGTGCAAAAGTAACCATAATAAATTTTATTGATGAATGCTGATGCAATAATTATTGGTGCAGGTGCCTGCGGATTGATGTGTGCGGTGCAGGCAGGCTATCTGGGCAAGAAAGTAATTGTGCTCGAAAAAAATGACAAACCCGGTGCCAAAATTTTAATTTCGGGTGGAGGCCGCTGTAATTATACGAATCAATTTGCATCAGCTGAGCAGTTTATATCAGCAAACCCACATTTTATCAAATCTGCTTTCACGCAGTGGACAGTTGACGATACCATTGGCTTTTTTGAAACTTATGGCATTACAGGCAAAGAAAAAACTTTAGGCCAATTATTTCCTGATGATAAAAATGCGAAACATGTTGTTGAGGTTTTTACATCCGTTTGCGAAGATTTCGGGCAAGAAATTAGGTGTAACGCAGATGTAAAGGATATTGAATTATTGCCAGAAGGCTTTAAAGTAATTTATGAAAAAAATGGTAAAACCGTAGTTTTAACTGCGGAAAAGTTGGTGATTACCACTGGAGGTTTACCCATCCCAAAAATGGGTGCTACAGATTTCGCCTTACGTTTTGCGAGAAAACACGATCTAAAAATAATTGAAACGGCCCCCGCTTTGGTTCCTTTGACCATAACTGGTAAGGATGAAGAATGGTTTGCGCAGCTTTCGGGAAATTCTGTTTTTTGCGAAGTAAGCAATGATGAGATTTCGTTCGAAGAAAATATCCTTTTTACGCACTGGGGATTAAGTGGGCCTGCTATTTTGCAGATTTCTTCGTTTTGGAGGAGGGGTGAAACAATTAACCTAAATCTGTTGCCAAATCAACATATTGTTTCGCTGTTGGATGATGAAAGAAAAAATAATGGTAAAACTTTATTGTCGACGTTTTTAAACAGGATTTATACCAAGAAATTTACCGATGCATTAGGTAAGTTTTTACCTTTAAGCAAACCTGTTGCAGGATTAACAAAATCAGAAATCGATTTAATTGAACAAACCATTCACCATTTTAAGGTTAAACCTGCAGGTGATAAAGGCTATGATAAAGCCGAAGTAATGCGGGGTGGAATTGACACTAACGAAATATCTTCTAAAACTTTAGCATGTAAAAAGATTCCGAACCTGTTTTTTGGTGGCGAATGTTTAGATGTTACAGGTTGGCTTGGCGGCTATAATTTTCAATGGGCCTGGGCAAGCGGTTTTGTAATTGCGCAGAATTTGTAATATCCGTCACCCTGTCCAGATTTTTCATCGGGTCCAGGGTCTATCTAAGTCTCTCATGTTTTTAAGCGGCGTAGCCCTCAATAAGACAGATGAAAACAAAAATACCCTGGATTAAACGTTATAGGTTTGTAAATAGCGCTACTTATATCCTCAGGTGACTAAGGTAGTCAATATTGTTTTGGAAATGTTTGGTAGGCGCTCTTCGGATAGTGCAGTCCTGCTATCCCTTCAAGTCCTCACTCATACTTCGCTCCGGGCTTTCCGTTCTATCAGGTTTATTTAACAAAGTGACGGCTTCCTGGAAAGAAAAATAACACAATCAAATCTATCAGGTTTCGAAAACCTGGTAGGTTTGGATCTACAAATAAACATTCGGCATAATTTCCCATGCCCAGGGCTTTTTAAAGGTTTTGAACGTTCTGAGCTGCGAAAAATATAAAACCTCACTTGTTTTTCGGTTTGCAATATCCCTTCGGTGCAGATTACCAACAGTGGTAAATAATTCGCGGGTTTTAAAATCATACACCCTTTCGGTCATATCGCCACTGTTCTGGTTAAAATAAAGATTGATCGCGCTTGTTAAAAACCAGTCCTTATTTTCAAATTTAAAGGTATAGCCCAGTTCCCAACGCCATTCGGAACCACCCTGGAAACGGAGGTAGAGTTGTTGGTCTTTAATGGCAATCTGTTGTAGCGGATCGCCCAATTTACCACCTTCTTCTGAACGTAAAATGAAATCGTTGTTTTGGGTAGATAAACTGTAATTACCTGTTGATTTATCTTTAAAAAATATAGCCAATATTCTTGGTTTCTGGGTTTCTTTAATGATATCTGTATTGTTGTCTCCATAAACACGGGTTTCATCAATTGATCTGTTAAACTCAAAAACTACTGCTAAATCATCTGAAGCATCATTGTTTAAGTCGCCATAAACCCGATCGATAACGATCCAGTTTGAGGGGGTAAACTGTTCAATAGAAGCGCCTTGTGTTTTAATTTTGGGGAATACAAATGTTTTTTGTGCAAAGCTGATTTGCACACAGACCATCAGGATGTAAAAACAAAAAACTTTCATTCAGGTAGAAAACGTGTTGATGTAGGGTTAAAACGTTTAGATTGGTGTTTTAGTTTAAGATAGTTGTATATCCCGATAAATCCGTCATCCCAACTTGATTGGGTATTGTAGTGCATTAGACTTTTAAAAAACAGTTTACGATTTTCTAATCGTAAAGTCGTTTCTTCATGCATTTAGCGATAATCCTTAAAATTCCCGTACTTTTGCTGAAAAAACAATTCCCTTTGAAAACCGAAATATTTGCCATTACGCCGCCATTTACCCAACTGAATACCCCATATCCAGCAACGGCGTATATAAAAGGTTTTCTGAATACTAAAAATATCAGCGCTACACAGGCCGATTTAGGTATTGAAGTTATTTTACAGCTGTTCTCTAAAAAAGGATTGCAAGATCTGTTCAATCACACTGAGCGAAGTTTATGCGTTGATAATGAAAATCCAAAAAGCGATAATGCTAAACGTATTTTTGCATTGCAAGACGAATATTTAAAAACCATCGATGCGGTAATTGCTTTTCTACAGGGTAAGAATCCAACTTTGGCCTTGCAGATCTGTAGTGATGATTTTCTGCCCCAAGCTTCGCGTTTTGCAGCTTTAGAAGAGTTAGATTGGGCTTTTGGCGCAATGGGTACGCAAGATAAAGCGAAACATTTGGCTACACTTTATCTTGAAGATATATCTGATTACATAGTAGAGCGTGTTGATGAAAATTTTGGTTTTAGCCGTTATGCAGAACGTTTAGGCAGAAGTGCTAATTCCTTTGATGAACTTTACGATGCTTTGTATAAAAAGCCAACCTACATAGATGAGATCCTGATTTCGGTTTTAAAAGAGAAAATTGAAACTGTTCAGCCTAAATTGTTCTTGATTTCTGTTCCTTTTCCGGGCAATTTGTATAGTGCTTTCCGTTGTGCACAATGGGTCAAGGCCAATCATCCGGAAATCAAAATTTCTATGGGCGGTGGTTTCCCGAATACAGAATTAAGATCATTATCGGATGCAAGGGTTTTTGAATTCTTCGATTACATTACCTTAGATGACGGCGAATTACCAATTGAACTCTTATATCAAAATATTACTCATCCTATTCCGGCTGAAGCCCATTTTTATAAAAGGACTTTTCTGCTAGAAAACGGCATGGTGGTTTACCGTAACGATGCCTTCAGAAATGATTATAAGCAGGCTGATGTTGGTACACCAGATTATGCTGGATTGTTATTAGATAAGTATATTTCAGTAATTGAAATCGTAAACCCGATGCACCGTATGTGGAGTGATGGGCGCTGGAACAAACTCACGATGGCCCATGGTTGTTATTGGGGCAAATGCACGTTCTGCGATATTTCGCTTGATTATATTAAAGTTTACGAACCGGTTGCTGCTAAATTGATTGTAGATCGGATTGAAGATTTATATGAAAAAACCGGGCAAAATGGCTTTCACTTTGTTGATGAGGCTGCACCACCTGCGCTTATGCGTGAGGTAGCTTTGGAAATCATCAGAAGAAAGTTAGCGGTTACCTGGTGGACGAACATCCGTTTTGAAAAAAGCTTTACTCAAGATCTATGTTTATTGTTAAAGGCTTCGGGTTGTATTGCCGTTTCGGGTGGATTAGAGGTGGCATCCGACCGTTTGTTAAAGCTGATCGATAAAGGTGTAACGGTAGAACAAGTGGCTAAGGTTACGCGTAATTTTTCCGAAGCTGGAATTATGGTGCATGCTTATTTAATGTATGGTTACCCCACACAAACAGTACAGGAAACGATCGACAGTTTAGAGATGGTACGTCAGTTGTTTGAGGTTGGGATATTACAGTCAGGCTTTTGGCACCAGTTTGCCATGACGGCACATAGTCCGGTAGGCATGTACCCGGAAAAGTTTGGTGTGGTGAAAGACACTGAAGTGATTGGCACTTTTGCCAATAACGATATCAATTATACCGATAAAACGGGCATTGACCATAATAAATTCAGTTTCGGGTTGAAAAAGTCACTCTTCAATTTTATGCATGGTATCTGTTTTGATTATGAACTGCAGGATTGGTTTGATTTTAAAATTCCTAGGACGAAAATTCCTTCAGATTTTATTGAGAGAGCTTTAAATGATGAAGATCAGTTTAATACGAAACCTACCGCAAAAGTAGTTTGGATAGGAGGAAAGCCCTCCGCCGAGTATTTTACCAAATCGAAAAAGGGTAATACCTGGGAAATGGCATCATTAACTTTTCACGATAAAAAAGAAACCTTTACAGTACAAACCAACAAAAACGAAGGCGCTTGGCTGAGCACTATTTTAAATAAAATCTCGATCTCCAATGAAAAAGTCTTTACATTTCAGGAGGTTAAAGCAGATTTTGAAAATGAGATGGAAAACTTTGAGTTGTTCTGGTATTCTAAACCGATCAACACGCTTCGAGAATACGGCTTGTTGGTTTTGTAAATTTTGCTTAGGCTCGTTTCCAACAAACGTAAGCTTATATTTTATTGTACCTGAGCTATACTGCTTTTTTTAGCTGGTTTGCCTAATTCGATCGTCATGCTGAATTTATTTCAGCATCTTTCTAGCTATTAAGACCCTGAAATGAATTCAGGGTGACGACCGCTTATAAAAAAAAGTTTAGAAAGAACTGTAAGAACAAATCATAAATTAAAGCATAGGCTACTACATCTTCATTTTAAAATGCGTCAGGAAATAGATGATGCAGATTAATATAATTGAATTTAAGATTAACAGTAACCAGGAAATGATCGATTTCCGGTCTTTCATCACCGCTATAAAAGACGTAATGTAAGCCATTGCAATTAGCGCCAGGAATAAGTTTACAGTTTGGATACCCAAAATGTAATATCCGTTGTATGAAAAAACGAGCGCACTGAGCACTAAGAATACAACAGAGGCGGTATTATAGAGTTTATTCGGTTTCATGTTGATTTAATTTACCATGTAAAGAGGATTTAATCGCACCCTTTACATGGCTCAAAATTTTATAGTTTAATCACAATGCGGAACAGTAAAAGTCCAGGTTTCTGATTCTCCGTTTGGAATAATATAGCCATTTCCTCTGATATTCTCGAACCATAATTTACCTCTAAGTTTCTCTCTGGTTCCTACTTCATTTAAGGTAGCACTATCGTAAAGTCGACCATTGATCATTACATATTTAATTTTCTCCGAATTGCGGATATCATCTAAAGGATTGGCGTCCATAATCACCATGTCAGCTAGTTTTCCAACTTCTAGCGATCCGATTTCTTTGTTCATGCCCAAATAACTTGCACCGTTTAAGGTTGCAGCCCTGATGGCTTGCATTGGCGTAAAACCTCCCTGAACAAACATCCAAAGCTCCCAGTGTGCACCTAAACCTTGGATTTGTCCGTGTGCACCAAGATTAATCTTTGTACCACCATCTGCAATTTGTTTAGCAGCCTTAGCAATATCGATATGGTTATAATCACTGTATTCAGAAGTCGTTCTTCGTCTTGCTCTCGCATCTATAATCGAGCGGGGGGTGTAAGTCATTAATTTTTCATTTTCCCAAACATTGGTTCTGTCGTACCAGTAATTTTCGCCCCATTGACCGCCGTAAGCTACAATTAGAGTAGGTGTATAAGCTACATCGGTGTTGTTCCAAAGCGTGGTCACATCTTTATAAACCGGTATAACAGGAATACTATGTTCTATCCCGGTATGCCCATCGGCAACCATATTCATGTTGGTGAAAAAAGTAGAGCCACCTTCAGGTACAACTTCCATATTTAACTGTCGGGCTGCTTCTAAAATCTGCTGACGTTGCTCTCTACGCGGTTGATTATACGATTTTACTGAAAATGCACCAACTGCTTTTAACCTGCGCAGATTAGCCAAAGCATCATCTAAACTATTAATCACCACTTTGAAATCGCCATCAGCACCATATAAAATACCACCGGTTGAATAAACTCTCGGGCCAACCATTCTGCCGGCCTTAAGCATTTCGCCTTGGCTAAAAACCATTTCGGTATTGCTCGATGGATCGTGTGAAGTGGTTACACCAAAAGCCAGATTGGCCATATAACTCCAATCGCTCTGTGGTGTTATTCCATCAGGACTGGTACGCAAATGGGCATGAACATCAACAATGCCTGGCATAATGGTTTTGCCATTAACATCAATTACTTTGGCGTTGGCCGGAATGCTTACTGCATCTGCTTTTCCTATTGCAGTAATTTTATTTCCATCGGTAATAATGGTTCCATTTTCAATAACTTCGTCACCTTTCATCGAGATAATCCTTGCACCTTTCAACGCCACTATTCCGGTAGGGATATCGGATTTTAAAACTAAATTGATGTCGATAGAAGATGCTTCGGTTTTAGGTGTAGTTCCATCAAAGTTGAAAGCATTATTTACATCAACGGTAAAATATTTCGGCCCCAACGTCCAATGTAAGCTTTTACTATCGGCGCTCCATTGAATATATGTTCCACCATCGGTAGTCACTTTTGTAACCGGAATGGCTTTATTACCCGCCGATGCATCCTGTGCAGTACCAATATTGATCATTGGTGTGATGTAAACGTTAAACAATTCGTTAAATGCCACCCACTTATTATCCGGACTGATAACAAACTGATTTGCATATTGAGAAGTAAAGTGTGTTCTTTCGTTCGCCCCGTTTAAATCGATACTTTTTAATGCTTTTTTGCCATCTGTATAACTCTGGAAATAAATGCGTGTATCGGTATTATTAAACTGTGGACGGATTCCATTATCTAAAATCAAAGTTTTAGCACCACCATTGGCTGGCATCATGAAAATACCTGTTCCGCGACCATAGTTATAACCTAAAACATCGTTACCACTTCCTTTTCTGAAAACGATTTTATCGCCTTTTGTTGAGTATTGAGGAGAATAATAAAAACCTTTTTCATCAGTTAGCATAATGGTTTTTCCCGATTTTACATCCGTACGCTTTATTGCCCCACGTAATTCATCGCTCCAGGTGGTATAAACAACATATTTTCCATCGGGACTAAAAGCAGGTTCAAATTCGAAATCCAATCCGTTGGTTAACCTTTCTGGTGTTCCTGCTGGTAATTCTTGTTTGTATAAGTATCCTGCGGCATTAAAAACAATTATTTTTCCATCGGGCGAAGTGGTTAATTGTCTTAACATTTTGGCTGAAAATTCATTGCTGAAAACCTGCTGTTCAAAATGTAATGCTTTTTGTACAGTTTGAATCGTATTCGCCTGAAAAGGAATAGTGCTGTTGATCAGTGTACCAATTTCTGTTTTTCTGATTTTTCCTTTTGCATAGAAAACAATGCTTTTGCTATCTGGAGTCCAAGCAAAATTTGGATAAACGCCAAAAATAGCCCAGGTTTCCTGCTGGTCATGGGATAAATCTTCATTAACCGGCCATTCTTCGCCAGTCTTCAGGTTCTGAACATATAAAGTAGATTTTAACCTTACGCGCTTTACAAAAGCTATTAAATTTCCATCCGGAGAAACTTGCGGGCGACAGGCACCACCTTGTTCATTAATTAAAGTAGTTAATTTTCCTGTTGTTAAATCCAGTTGACGGATCGCATAGATAGTCCCGTTAGGAT
>NZ_JBFTQI010000209.1:0-8033 GCF_056398925.1 Pedobacter sp. 01T416_2 | reverse complement strand
GCGTAAAGCTTATAAAGCAAAATACCATTGAAAATAAAATTTTCTTCATAATTGAAATAAATTAATAATTTTTAAAATCAGTTGTTGGTCTCCATACTTGTATTGTTTCATAAGCGTTGCAATGAAACTCATGAAACAATATAACCTTGTGCGTAACTACATACTTCTGATGTAGCAACCTTTTCTATCCTAATTAGTGCGTATTCTTTATGTCTCCTCTTTTACTCTTATTTTTTAACCTCAACAGTTGCCCCGGTATATTCATTTTGCGGAAAATCAACATTAAGCTCAGTTATTTCTTTGTTGGCATTAGTAAGTGTTAGCTTGGCTGTTTTTTCCTTGTACAAGGGATCAGCCATCGATATGATACGTTGTCCATTCAGGTTCTTTATCATCAAAATACAGGGCTTGTCCACCTTGACTATCGTTGATGCCACAGTTACGAAACCCGCTTCATAAAAAACAACTTGCAACATATCCAAAACCTTATGGTAAACCGCTTGCATGGCCGAACTATTAGCAAGTATCTGCAGATCATTGCCCTTGAACTTTTTCATTTCCTTCGCACTTTTTACTCCTGGCAACACGATATAGGCGTAATCGGCATTCTGTGGTTTTGCACCATGGTCAAGCCAAAGTTTAAATACATTTCCGCTGATCTCATTTTTGGAGGTAGAATTATTGATATGGTACCAGTCTCCCTTTTGCACTGCTGTACTCAGGGTGATATTGCCACCTTTTGGAAAATAATAGCCCATATTATCATGCAGGAACCAAACATCCGATTTTTCAGAACGTGTTATCATCTGGTCTTTTGCTATCAGCTTATCATCCAATGAACTTTCCGTATCTCCCTTTAGCCAGCATTGGTTAATTGTGGTGGTAATATGCTCTGGTTCATCACTTTTAATATCCGTTCCTAGGCACACAATTTCATTATCGAAAAAGAACCAGGCTTTTTTGGCCTGGAGGTTATCGAAATTCAGCATATAGCCGTTTGCCCCATAAATTCCATCACTAACTCCTCCAGCGAAATCGTTAAGCCCAAGCTCTCCCCAAGATTTCGTCTCTATTTTGTCTTCCACATAATCCCTACTGGTTATGCCAGGTATCTTATCCCATTCCCAAATGGGCATAATGTTATAGTATTCTCCACCGCTAAGCTGGATATTGGTGGCTCCATTGGAGATATATCGGCCCAACAAATTCTCTTTATTGCCCGATTCGCAACGGATAGTGCGTGTACTTGCCATGCGTACATTAAAGGAGTAAGCTGGTCTTGTATGCAAAGTATAATCGGAACTAAAATACTGGTTATGTGCTTTTGTAACCTTGTACGATGGTGCTTCTTTTCCGCCGATCCGGGCACTAGCATTGTCCCATTCCGTAGCGTTCTTGGGATCAACCGCTGTTGCCACTAATAACAGCTTCTTTACACTGGCCATATCCAGTGCATTGGTGCGGCTTAATCCACGTCCGCCAACACTAAAATCAGCGTATTGACCACGGATAGTCTGTAGATACGTGTCTTTTAAGAATTTTGACAGAAGAGCAACTTTATCCGCACTCATGGCGTAGGGCGTACCACTTACGTAATTGGCCACTTTAAAAACGCCATTTAGGAATACGGTACCATAACCTCCAATATACAATTGCAGGCCATGCTGCATATACGAGTTATCGTACTGCATACCCTCTTTTCTATAAACCTGAACAACGGGACTAAAAAACTCCTTTAAAGAATAGGTCAGCAGGGCCTCATCTTCGGTTAATAAGGCCCTGTAGAAATAATGCTGAGAAATATCTGTTTTTTATTGGCTCCGGTCCATTTTTCGGGATTCCCCTGTTTCATCCTTTCGATCAGTTTCCCTAGCAGTTCTTTATCGAGTTTCTTGTCACCAGAGCGCATCAAAATCAGCGATTCGCCGATAGATTGCGGGGTAGAAATCTGATTGAACCACCAGTTATCACTTTTGGGATCTAAGCTGTACCAATATTGCAATGCACTAGTGATGCCCGTAAAAATTTTCCCGTCGGCATAAGAGAGGCTGCCTTTTGTAACATAGGCTTTGATCAGTGTTTGCAGCCTTACCAGATGTTCATTAGGCGGCCAAACGGTATATGCTTTGGAAGTATAATCGATGTCCGGCCAGCTTCCGTCCGGTTTGAGGGCAGCTGAATATTTGGTAATCAACTTAAAATCGGGGAGCTTAAGGGTAAGATCCTTAACTATTTTATCCGTAATCGTTTGGCAAACTTTGCTGGTATTCGATTGGGAAAACGCTGAATTAATTCTTCCTAAAAGGAAAAAAATAAACAATACAATGTATAAAAAAAGAAGTGGATAGTATTTCTTTTTCATGGGACGCGATTTTACAGATACCATTTTTTATATCTTAATAGGGCTTCCAGGAAATAATAATCCGCATAAGTCAGCGTTGTGTCAATCTCAAAATTGCCAGGGATGTTCCCAACATTATGCATCAACAAATAACCTCCATTTTCTCCTGGCTTGGCCAGATAGGTTGCAGAGGATAAGCTGCGGATAATTTTTTCAGCAGTCTTAACATATTTATTACCTTGTTCCTTGCCGACATATTGTGCCAGTTCCAATAATGCAGAAGCATTGATGGCGGCCGAAGATGCATCGCGGTAAGCATTGGGAATACCGGGAGCGTTGAAATCCCAATAAGGCACAAGGTCGGATGGCATATTGGGATTAGTAAAGATGAATTTCTCGATATTTTGTGCCTGTTTTAGATAAGCGAGGTCTGTGGTAAAGCGATACATCATGGTATAGCCATATAATGCCCAAGCTTGGCCGCGGCTCCATGCACTTTCATCTGCTGTTCCTTGGGCAGTAACCTTTTTATGAACGTTGCCAGTGTTAAAATCATAATCTACCACATGGTAACTGCTGTAGTCAGGGCGAAAATGATTTTTGAGTGTAGTGTTGGCATGGTTTCTGGCAATGGCTGCAAAACTTTTATCGGTGCTGTTCTGGCTGGCCCATTCCAACATTTCCAGGTTCATCATGTTGTCTATGATCACAGGGCCAATATAGCCCTGTTTGTTCCCCGGCTTGGCGTCCCATGACTGGATTACCTTGGCATTTGGACGGTAACGAGTTGCCAATGATTTTGATGATTGAACGATGATGTCTTTATAGGAAGGGTCTTTAAAAAGGCGATAGGCATTTCCATAGCTGCAGTACATCATGAAACCTAGATCGTGGTTGCCTGTATAGTGCTGTACTGGTTCCAAAAGTGCAAGACGTTTTTTCGCATCGCTTAAAATAACTGGATTTTTGGTATACTCATAAATGTAAAATAAAGAGCCTGGGTAAAAACCGCTGCACCACCAATAGATGTCACTGCTTTTATTGCGGTTTTTTTCAAATGTCTTGGGCAAAGAGTCCTGTGGGGTGTTCTTCTCTAGGAGCTGGTATTGTTTTATGGCAAGTTCAAAGTTATCAGCAATTAATTTTTTCATGGACAAACTGTTCTTGGTCTTTTGAGCCATAGTGCCAAGACTAGAAAAGCAGAGGAATAGGAGAATGATCTTTTTCATAAGTATAAGTTTATTGATTGGTGGTTCATTTACGTTAAAGCTATTCAGAAAATAAAACTGTACGATTAGGCATTGTTACCTTACTTCCCTTTAGCTCAATCACACCCGTTAATTTGATGTCTGTTGAAGATGCTGCAGCTTTAATTTCAAAAAAGCCTGGCGCTATCTCCCATAAGTTATTATTGTAATAAGCAAATTGTTGTAGCGAAATCTTAAAGCTTACCAGTTTCTCTTCGCCCTTTTTAAGTTCCACCCGCTTAAAGCCTTTTAGCTGAATAGGTTTAAAATTCTTATTTGGTTCCTTAGGCGACAAATACAATTGAGTGATTTCGGCTCCATCCATTGCACCGGTATTTTTTACCTTGAAAGAAACTGTAATCCATTGATCGGTAATGTTGGCTGTACGCGGAACATTTAAAGCACTATAGGTATAATTTGTATATGATAAACCATAACCAAACGGGTACAATGGCATATTATCCTTTGAATATCCATTATTGTAGGAGATTTCATTTTGTTCTTCGCTTTTAGGATAACTAACCGTTAGTTTACCTGATGGATTAAAATTGCCCAATAGTAAATCTGCAACAGCATTTCCACCTTCTTCACCCGGAAACCAAGCCTGTACAATGGCCGCACATTTCGATTCCAATGCAGTAATAACCTGTGGACGGCCACCAAAGACCACCAAGACCACCGGTTTTCCAGTTGCCAATAATTTTTGCACAAAAGCTTCCTGTTCGCCCGGCAAACTTATCCCCTTACGTTCTCTGCCTTCGCCGCACAGGTAAAAATTCTCACCCATAACCGCAATAACCACATCACTTTCATTAGCAATTTTTAATGCATTTTCTAAATTGGGTTGTGGCAAATCTTTCAAGGCCATAATTTTCACCTTACTCAGCCTATCATCACCAACTGATTTAGTGTCAATAGATGCTTCCGATGCTACGCTCCAATCACAGCCTCTCTCATGCTGAATACTAAAATTCGATGTTGTTTTGTTTTTCAAACCATCAAGCACTGTTACTAATTTTGGATAATTTGGATTAATAGGAATGTACCACCAAAATGCAGACATGGCTTGGTAGGTATAATCACCAACTAAACCTTGATAGGTGGCCGCATTTGGACCTACTAAAGCTATTTTTGTTATCTCTTTTTTTAACGGCAGAATACCATTGTTCTTTAACAATACCATCGATTGACAGGCAGTATCGTAAGCAAGCTTTCTTTGATCAGGCGTATCCATGTTTAAAGCGCCATCTTTTCCAAGTTGAGGATTCTTGTCCAACAAGCCCAACTTGGCTTTTAATATCAGCTCTCTTTTTACGGCAGTATCAAAAGTTTGTTGACTGACCTTTCCTTCCTTGATGGCTTCCAATAAATAAGGAAAAGTTTTTCCTTCCTCCAGTTCAACATCGGCACCTGCATTAATTGCTTTAATAGCGGCTGTTTTTAATGATTCTGACGTTTTAACTTTCCCCGCTGCTATTCCAATGGCACCATAATCACTTACCACCAAACCATCAAAACCCAAGTTTTTTCGCAGAATATCTTGCAATAAGGTTGTGTTCGTTATCGAATAATCACCATTATGAAATTGATGATAGCCAGGCATTACACTTTTAACACCAGCCAGGCGAATTACTGCTTCATGAGGAAATAAATACTCTTCATATAATTCCTTCTTATCAGTTGAATTACTGCCAAAACCAACAAAATGCTTGGTGGTTGCAGCAATACCTTTTTTAAAACCTTCCCCCTGCAATCCATTAACAAAGGCAACACCCATTCTCCCTGTCAAGTAATAGTCTTCGCCAAAACTTTCTTCTATTCGCGGCCAATGCGCCGTTTTAATCACGTCAAGCATTGGCGATAACGCCATAGTGGCTCCTCCATCACGCATATTTTGAGCTGTGGTTCTAGTATTTTTTTCCAACATTTCAGGATTCCAGGTACATGACATCCCTATTTGCTGTGGGAATGTTGTTGCTCCCAATGTAGCAAAACCAGTAATGGCCTCTTCATGAAAAATAGCAGGGATCTTAGATGGTGTTTGGGTAATCAAATAGTGTTGAATTTGCCTCACTAAATCTCTTAATTCTTCGGGTTTCATATGTAATGAAGAAGAATATTGACATAAATGACCTATGCCATATGGAATTTTTAGCTTGCATTTTTGAATGGAGAATTTTCCATTTTCCATTAAGTCGTTAGGCCGAATGCCTATTAATTGAGCTAGCTTATCTTCATTGCTCATTTTCTTCATTAACAAATTAACCTTATCTTCAACGACTTTGTCTGAAAATGGTTTATTGTTGTTTTTGATTGTTTGGGCCTGAGCAATCCCAGACATTAGCAATACAATGCAAATTAATTTTAATTTCATTTTATATCTTATAGCTATTATTTTCTAAGGTTTACAGTTTGAAAAAGGTCATAAATTAAGTAACACATTCCTTAGAAAGAAAATGCTTTTATATCCTTTTACAATTAGCTAACCAAAAAATAGATTTCATTAAAGTGTATTTCCAAAATCGTATCGACTGCATCGATCTGGATATTTCCCAAATAAACAAACACGCCTTCAGGTTGTTGTTTAAATTTCAGTTCTGCTTTTGTCCTTATTGTTTTACAAAATTCAGAAATACCACATCATTTTCATTTAGCTTAATACCCTTGCTATACTTCCCCTTTGAACCAATGGTTATTTTCTCTGTGGTAATTGGCGCACCATTATTCCTTTGTTTCAAGGTATTTACTTGTTCTTTACTCAGGTCATGCGGTTTATTCATCCCTAAATAGTCTGTGTAAACGTCATTCACCTTATATCCGACTTTGTATATCTCCAAAGTATACTTCCCCTTTTGGAGGCCAGCTACTTCAATCCTAACCGTTCCTTTTGATTTGGATGGAAGATCTCTGTTATAATATTGCTGGTTATTAACCGAATCGCCGGGATGCGTATTCGTATAATCCCAAAATAGCAGTTGCACATCTCCTTTTACATTTTTAGTTGCCCAGGATTCTGTGTCTGTATTTTCAAGTTCAATTGTGCCTAATTTGTTCAAGAAAGAATAGGAGAAATAAGCTGGTTTCTTGATCCCCTGCGTATTCAACAATCCGAAGCCACCGTGAAAAGGTGTAAATCTAGGGCCAGCCTCCTCAAAGATATCGGTAAAGACCCAGTAGGACATGGAATTTGCCGCATTGCCCACTTTCTTCAGTTTTTGAAGAATAAAGGCGGCTGAATGGTAACTGTCATGAATGGGGTCGGTTGGAGTTGGTGATGTACTCCATTCGGTATAATGCAGTTCAAGGTTTGGCTTTGCCGAACTTGTAATTTGCTTGCGGGAATTAATCACATATCTGCTTACACTTTCTTCGTCTTTACTCAAAATGTGGCCCTTGGTCCCAAACTCATCCACAAAGCCACTTTTGGTCCCGTAGGTATGTGTTGATATGAAATCTATCGGAACATTGTTCTCCTTACAAAATGCTATGGTTTCCGGCACCCAAGCTGCACCAGCAGTTCCGGGTCCTCCCACTTTAAAAGCTGAATTTACGCTCTTGATAGCCCTTGCCGAATAATCATATAATTTAAAATATTCCTCTCTATTTCCCTTCCAAAAAATATTTTCCAAATTGGGCTCATTCCAAACCTCAAAATACCATGTCTTTACCTCATCGGCACCATAGCGTTCTGTAAAATGTTGCGTTAGGTTACGGATGAGGTCTTCCCATTTTTTATAATCTTTCGGGGGCGTTATATTTCCTYTCCACCAAAAAATGGTCTGGTTTCCGCTAGCCAATGCAGAAGGCATGAATCCCAGTTCTACAAAAGGTTTCACCTTTATGCTCAACAGAAAATCAAACAAGGCGTCTATATATTGGTAATTGTATTCAGGATTTCCTTTTTTATCTTCACGGTAAACCCCCATGTCATCAGTCAACAAGCCATGCATCCGAATGTATTTAAAATCACATTCTTTTTTTACTAAAGTTAATTGTTGCTGCCAGTCTGCCCGCAATCCCTCATTGGCCCTTCCTGCCCCAATACATTCTTTGAACATTGTATTGAGCTTTCCCACCGATTTATTGTAATCAACTTTTATAGTTCTATCGGCAATGATTTTTTTATTGGTGTTGTCATTTTGACCCAGCAATTTAACGCTCACAAGACAGAGTAAAATAATTAATATTGCTAAATATTTTTTCATGCTTTTTTATGTCTTCTTCTATGAATTGTGTTGTTATCCAGCCAAATAGTATGGGCATAGATCGCCCCTATGAATAATCGAGACCTACTATTTGCTTCAAAATGAATAAAAAGCTCCAGATATATTAAAATACATCTGGAGCCTTAACTAAAATTTAATTAATGGTAAGTGTAAGTGTTTTGATCTTACTAACCTGTTTGTCTGCAGTACTTGTAGAAGCAAAAAATGTTACATTATAAG
>NZ_JBFTQI010000208.1:0-8056 GCF_056398925.1 Pedobacter sp. 01T416_2 | reverse complement strand
GCTCCGACCTTGGGCCGTTATCTGATGCAAAAAATACAATTGTATTCTCAGACAAGCCACTTTTAATCAGGTAATCTTTTATTTTACCTACCGACTGGTCTAAATAATATACCATAGCCGCATAGGTCTTCATATCTTCAGGCCAGTTTTTATTCTTATAGATGGCCTGGTCTGGCACATCCAGCGGTGAATGCGGATTATTAAAGTTCAACATTAAAAAGAAAGGCTTTTTATTATCTTTTTGGGTTTCCAGATAAGCCAGTGCTTCATCTGTACAGATATTGGTTTCGTAATAGCCTTTTCTTGCATTGGTATTTGCTTCTACCTTCAGGAGCTTACCATTCACATAACGGTGATCAGGCCAATAAGTGCTTGCGTAGGTTGAGGGAATATTGATCAGCCATCCCGAAAATTTATCGAAGCCCCTTTGTAAAGGTGTAGCGAGCGAATCATATCCATCCACATGCCATTTTCCCACCAGCGAAGTATTATAACCGGCATCCTGCATCAGGTTTCCTATAGTATAATCATCCTTGGTAAGATTGGCCCGGTACACCACATTTTTTCCTTTTTTCCCCGCGAGCCCTCCTTGTTCGGTTGCATTGCCCCTAATTGTAGCATGCCCGGTATTGAGACCTGTGAGAATAGATCCCCGTGAGGGTGAACAGACCGGAGCACCGGCATAAAAATCGGTAAACCGTGTTCCTTCATTGGCCAGCTTATCTATGTTGGGCGTGAGGATCTGTTTTTGGCCGTAAACACCAACATCTCCATAACCCAGATCATCGGCCAAAATAAAAACAATGTTGGGCTTTTGCCCAGCCTTTCGCTGGGCAAATATTGCACCACTATACAGCAACGAAAAACCTATGATGATTAAACTTCTTTTGATCATTTTATTGAATTGAGGTCTTATTCTTCCCATAATATACTAGTTATAGCCCGGATTTTGAGTATAAAGGCCAGGTGCAGTCTGAATTTCTGCCGCAGGCACCGGATAAATGACATAGTTCGTCACAATTTCATTAATTTTCGTGATCGCATCGGCTACTCTCCAGGCATTCATCTGCGAGACGGCCAGACCTTCGCGCACAAGGTCGTTCCAGCGGAGCCCTTCGCCTAAAAACTCCCTTTGCCGCTCCTGCATCAGGGTCTGAATATTTACATTCGATAATGCACCTACGCCAGCCCTGGCCCGCACCCTGTTCACAGCCGCGTCTACATCACTTTGAGTGCCCGCCGCACCATGAAGGATGCATTCGGCTTTCATGAGCAATATATCGGTATAACGTAGTACGATAAAATTAATCGGCCAGTCTTTGCCCGACAGGCCCTTTTTGGCCACATCGATGTATTTTTTGATAAAAGGACCAGTGGTATAGGTAGTTGCTACATTGAAAGGATACCGAAGATCTGTTCCGCTAACCGTGTTAGTGGTATATGAATTGACCAAACTTTTTGATACCGGAAAAGTACTGGCTCCATAACCATTTCCAAAACTATTGGAAATACCATTACTGGTCCAATAAGCTACAGGTACCAAATGGGAAGGAAAACCTGCTCCGTTTAAACTCGAAGCAAACTGTACATCAAACACCACTTCACTATTGTTTTCGTTGGTATAGGAAAAGATTGATGCATAATTGGAGGCAAAACTATAGGGACTCCCGGTAAGTACTGCATCGAACAAAGCAGCGGCCTTATCATATTCATTGCTGTTAAGGCCAGGTCCGTTTATACCATATGTTGGGGCCGATTTGGTGAGATAAACCAATCCCAGCAGCCCTTTTGCAGCATAGGAAGTTGGTCTTCCAAGGTCAATCCCTGTAAAAGTTGCGGGTAAGTTGGCCGCTGCATACTGCAGATCAGATTCGATCAGTGCATAAACATCAGCTACCGGACTACGTGGAATGCTTGCTACTTCCACAGCGCTTTTTACCGTCGATATTAATGGCACTTGGCCAAAAGTCCTGACCAGAGAAAAATAATAGAATGCCCTTAAGAAACGGACTTCGGCGGCATACCTTGTTGCATTTGCGACAGTAAGCACACTTCCTTTGGTTTCTAATGCTGCCAGAACGGTATTCGCATTATATATGCCATTGAAATTGGCTTTCCAGGCTGTAGTGATAAATCCTGTTGTGGTAATACTCGGTGTAAAATTATTGATCCCGTCCCAATCACGGTTACCATCAGAAGTCGCATTTAAGTTGTCGCTGCGCATTTCACTGAGCCATAGTGCCTGACTGGGATAGTTGCTCAACTGGGAATACACCCCATTTACAGCCTGAAGAAAGTCGTTATTATTGGTAAAAAAATTCGCTGTAGCCAAACTCGACTCTGGTGTTTGATTTAATTGTTTTTCGCAACTGCCCAACAGCAGTATCGCGGAGAACAGGGTTAAGTATATTTTCGTTTTCATCTTATTCTACTAAAAGCCAATGTTTATTCCAATTGAAGCTGTTTTACTTAATGGTGCGGAACCGTAATCGCCTGATATTGCATAGCTGGCATCGCCACTTACGTTCGTATTCTGCGCCTCTGGATTCGCCCCCCCTTTATATTTATCATGAGAGAAATAGTTTTCCAATGTCACAAATATTCGTGCCGAAGAAATGCCAGGAGTTTTGATCAATCCCTTCAGGTTATAGCCCAAGGTAATGTTCTGCACGCGAAAGAAATCGCTGGAGTAAACCCAATCAGAGGTTACATTTGGATAAGTATAGTTTGCGCCCAGCCTGCCCCTTGGTGCATCCGGATTGGGATCTGCTGCCGTCCAGTGGTCTCTCCATACCCCAAGAACATTTGCGGTTGTACTTCCCGAAAAGTCGATTGCACGGCCCAGATAGGAAAGTATCGAACCTCCATGCTGGCCATATAGCTGTATACCAAGGTCGAAATTCCCATATTTAAAATTGTTTGACCAACCCCAGGTATATTTGGGAGAAGGCTGTCCGCCAACTACCCTATCGGCAGCACTGATTTTTCCATCGCCATTGGTATCAACGTATTTCGCATCGCCAATTTTCTGTCCGGATACTTTTGCCACAGCCGGATTGGCAATATCAGCAGCTGTTAAAATTCCATCGGTTTTAGTGATGTAATAGCTGAAAGCAGGGAGTCCTTCCCTTAGCAGATATGGCGCATTGCTACCGCTATAGGCAGAAGCGATTTCGATATCGGCATGTGTTGGGCCAAGATCGGTTATGGCATTTTTGTTAAAGGCAATATTGGCGCTCATTGTCCAGGTGAAATTGGCTGTTTTAACGTTTACCGTATTCAGTCCAAACTCCAATCCTTTGTTCACCACCGCACCTATATTTTGTAAACTTGTACTGAAACCACTTGCTGATAGTACCGGCAGGTTTAACAACAGATCGGTATTCTTTTTATGATAGGCATCGAAGGTGAAATTGATCCTGTTGGCCAAAAGGCTGAGGTCTAAACCAAGATCGTAGGTGTTGGATGTTTCCCATTTCAGCGCTTTATTGGCAAGGCCCGAAACCACCTGCCCGGTAGCCGTTGTTGGTGTATTGCCGCCAAATACGTAATTCGAATTTATCAGGGTGCTTATGGCATTATAGTCGCCAATGTTGTTGTTGCCCGATTTACCCCAGCTTAACCTTAGTTTTAACTCACTAATGGCTTTAACATCTTTAAGAAAAGACTCTTCTGAAACTTTCCATCCGGCAGATACCGAAGGAAAGGTTCCCCAGCGGTTTTCAGATCCAAATTTAGAAGAGGCATCCCTTCTGATGGTACCAGATAAGAGGTATCTATCCTTAAAAGCATACTGTAATCTGCTGTAATAAGAGAATAAGGTGTTATTAGCTGCGGTTGAAGTTCCTGTAGTGGTTACTCCTGCAGCGTTGGCAATGGCATTACTTAAGGTTTTGATGATATCGTTGGCAAAACCTCCGGCCGTTGCAAGGCTTACCCCTTCGGTATGTACGATGTTATAGGATACTCCTGCAATGGCAGAAATCTTGTGGACACCGGCAATTGTTGTGGTATAGTTAAGGGTATTCTCGTTAAGAAAGTTTTGTTTCTTGGTTACCGCGTAAGAGCCGGTTGAGTAAAGACCAGGATTGGTTAATAAAGCTGATGCTGCACCAACGGTAACCTGATCGGATGTATATTTTGAAGTATTTCGATCAACGTTATCATAATTTACGCTCGACCTTAATGATAGGCCTTTAACTATTTGATAATCTGCATATATCGAAGCCAATAATCTTGAGGTTTTTACCTTGTTCATTGCGGTTTCCAGATAGGCATACGGACTGATTAATCTTGGGCTCGCCCAGGTGTAGGTACTGTTTCCATAAGCGCCAGAATTTAAGCCTGCCGAACTTTCAACTACCGGCACCATCTGCAAGGCATTCATGAGCTGATTGTCCTTACCTTCCCCCGGAGGTGCATTATTAACAGAATAAGATGGCGCAAGGTTGATCCCGAATTTAAGCTTCTTACTGGCATTGGCCTCCACATTGGCCCTTAAACCATAGTTCTTAAAATTGGAATTAATCAACGTTCCGTTTTGGTTAAGAACGTTACCTGAAATAAAGTAAGTCACATTTTCTGCCCCTCCACTTGCTGAAACCTCATAATTTTGATAAGGTGCACTGGTGAAGATTGCATCCTGCCAATCTACATAATCAAGTCCGGGGTGTCCAGGCTGTGCCCATCTCGGATCGGTCATAAAAGAGGTGTTAATGGTACCTGGTGCAAGGCCTAAAATAGCGGCTCTTTCAGCATTGGTTTGGGTAGCAGTTCTTCCTGTACCAGAAGCTACCCATGCATTGTTGGCCAGTTCTGTTGCCTGGGCAACCCACTCATCAGCACTCAGCATATCGATCTTTCTGGCTACCGAACTAATACCTGCATTCGCATTCACACTAATCCTTGGTTTGCCCGCAACACCTTTTTTGGTTGTGATAATTACTACCCCATTTGCGGCACGCGAACCGTAAATGGCTCCCGCAGCGGCATCTTTTAATACCTGAACACTCTCGATATCGTTAGGGTTGAGGTTATCTAGTGGACTGTTCGAAATACCTCCGGAGGCATTCTGACTGGCTACATCCAAAGGAAAGCCATCCAATACATAAAGGGGTTCATTACCTGCCGTGATAGAGCCAGCCCCACGTACCTGGATACTTAAACCAGCTCCTGGCGTGCCACTTTGCTGCCTTACCTGAACGCCGGCCATCTGGCCGATAAGCGCCTGTTCAACTCTTGATATCGGCTTTTCTTCTACTGCTTTTGCGTTAAAAGTGGCTACTGAGCCCAATACATCGCTTTTTCTTTGCGTACCGTATCCTACCACAAGTACTTCTTCAAGCTTACTTTGATCAGGATCAAGTTTTACTGAGAGCGGCTGGCCTTTGTAAACCACTTCCTGTGTTTTATAACCTACATAGGTAAAAACCAACGTAGGCTGATTTAGCTCGGTAACCAGTTGAAATTCGCCATCGGGATTGGTTGATACCACCTGGGCAGTTCCCTTGATCCTAACGCTTACGCCAGGCAGGGGAAGGTTCCTTTCATCGATTACTTTTCCCTTAATTGTAACAGTCTGCGATCGTAGGTCAGAGATATTTGAAATCTCAAAAGAAGCACCGAGAAAATTATATACTGTCAAATTTGCCACAACGGCTACCTTTGGATGAGAGAGGAGGTTAATATTTTGTTCTTCGCCGCTTCTTTTTGCCCTGGCCTGCAGAACAGAGGAAATCAGAAGAATTCCCGTTAGGCAGGGCAATAAAAGTATTTTTGACAAAGATTTACTATGCGAGTCCTTCCTGGACTTTCCGCTTATTTTCATAATTTATATTGTTTTATGCCAATCATGAAACTGCAACAAGCTTTAGGAATATGAAAAATTCCCGTGCAGAATTCATAATTTTGACATGATCATTGAATGAACTGACCGGATGCAACGCCAATTGATCTCCGGCAATGGTCGAAATTTGGGGAGAATGCAAAAACGCATTTTCCCTTATTTATATTCAGTAACTATCTTATTTTTTGTAAGCTCCTTTCTATACCTTTGGGTATTGTGTTTTATAATTGATTTTATTTATCCATTCAATAATTTCCAATCGGTCAGCGACTCCTTTATTTCATTCCCATATCATGTTAAGATTATACAGAGGTCATGACTTTAGCATATCTACTTAGGTTTGATTATTTCCCTTCCATGCGGTCATTTAAAAAAAACAAAAACTAGAGAAGAGACTAAAAACTAGAGAAAACCAGGTTCAACAACGGCAACCAAAGCTATTGTAGGATGTATTAGAGATCGGATTAAGGGGACAAGTAACTGTTTCGAACATCATAATATATTAAATCTATAGTATTAGTAGACAAAATTATATTATCTTAACATAGCCTACAAACATTTAACAAAATTTACGACTTTGATAATTTTTCAACTTCCGGCAACGATGGCATAACAATTTATATGCTTAAAAATTATTCTATTCATAAAACAATCTTTGTTATTCCTTATTAAAATATTTGATGGCAAAGGCTACAAAACCATTTTGATAAAAAGTGCCGATGTGAAAGTACTTGGTCAAACTTCGGGAGAATGGGTGAGCCTTGGCAAATATTCATTTTCGGGCAGTAACCAGCCATATATCGAAATCAAATCGAACGGAACAAAAGCAGTTGCCGATGCTGTGCTATTGGCCCCTTCTCCTTAGGAATTCAGTTCAAAGTAATATTAAGAGGTTGTATCATCATTATATATTTGTCATCCTGAGCTTGTCGAAGGACTTATTTAAATACGCTTTAAGGTGTTTCGACAGGCTCTCCGTAGGAGTCCTTTGGACAACATGACAGCATCTGGGCTGAATTGCCTTTATGATACAACTTCTTAATCCCTATAGAGGCTTATTACGACCAAGAAATCCCATATATAGAACCGGGCATCAAAATAATAAGAATTTAATGTTGGTATAGCGATACCAGCTCTTATGCCCTACCGTGTGTGGACATATATATTAAAGAATAGTTTAGGCATCATGCTAGCTTGCTTAGAAAAAACACAGGTTATACAGAAGAACGCCGTCAATCCCAAGTGGCAGGGAAATCAAGATATTCTTTTAATTTAAAAACTGTTCCCTATATTCAGTAGGTGTAATTCCTACTTCTTTCTTAAAAAGCCTTGAAAAGTACGGTGGGTTTTCAAATCCTAATTGATAGGCTGTTTCCGCAACAGTTTTGTCGGTACTCATCAACAAGTTTTTTGCTTCCATCACCAATGCAATGTGTATATGGTCTAATGCCGTTCTGCCCGTTTCCTGTTTTAATAAATCGCTCAAGTACCTTGCTGACAAGGATAATTCAGATGCCATATATTTTACCGTTGGCAATCCCTCTTCTTTAAGTTTGCCACTATCAAAATATGCTTTTAAATGATTGGTAAATTTCGAAACTGTTGTACCCGAAAGTACTGTCCGATTTAGAAACTGGCGTTTGTAATAACGTTGGGAATATTTTAAAATAGAATCGATATGGGTTAGCATAATGTCTCTGCTATACTCATCTTGGTTATTATAATATTCGGCCCTTATTTTATTGAACAAATCCCAAAGTATATCTTCTTCTCTGGGTGAAATGTGCAATGCCTCATTGGCTTCATAATCAAAATAACCGTATTTCTGAATACTTGAATGTAATGGATGATTGACTAAAAAATCTTCGTGAAAATAAATCATAAAACCTTTCTCGGTGAGTTCTATGTCATTCATCTGCACGATTTGATTGGGTCTTAGGAAAAACATAGAACCGTTTTCATGGTCGTACTTTGTTTTGCCATACATCACATTGCCCGACTTTACCTTCTTCAAAGCTATTTTATAGAAGCCCAGGGTAAACTCAGTTTCTACAAACTGGCACCCCTTTATATCTTCAAACGTTACTAAACCCAACATCGGATTTTCTGGCGGAAGAAAGCCATTCGTAGTATAAAGTTCGGTGATTGTTTTATAGTGCTTCATGATTTATGATGAATTAAAATTTTGATATGTGAAGGTAGACTTTTAAT
>NZ_JBFTQI010000207.1:0-8064 GCF_056398925.1 Pedobacter sp. 01T416_2 | reverse complement strand
CGGAAGAAATGCGTGCTTTGTTTGCTAACGAAAAGGAAGGGAATGTTTATAGCCGTTATTCAAATCCAAATACATCAGAGTTTATCGAAAAAATGTGCCTCTTAGAAGGTGCCGAAGATGGTTTTGCCACTGCAACTGGAATGGCTGCGATTTTTACCACATTTGGTGCATTTTTAAAAAATGGCGACCATTTGGTTTCGAGCAGATCAGTTTTTGGTTCTACACATCAATTATTAACCAATGTTTTTTCTAACTGGGGCGTAACTTTCGATTATGCAGATCTGGATAAACCACAGGATTGGGAAGCTTTGATTAAACCCAATACCAAAATGATTTTTGTAGAAACGCCATCTAATCCTGGCATCGACATTATCGATCTGGAATTTTTGGGCGATCTGGCTAAAAAACACAAGGTATTACTGGTTATTGATAATTGTTTTGCTACACCATATCTGCAACAGCCGATTAAGTATGGTGCGCACATTTCGATCCACTCGGCTACCAAATATATTGATGGACAAGGAAGAGTATTGGGCGGCGTTATTTTAGGGACCAAAGATTTAATTGCAGATGTGATTGCTTTTGCCCGTCACAGTGGGCCGGCATTATCGCCTTTTAACGCATGGATTCTATCTAAAAGTTTAGAAACTTTGGCCATCCGTATGGACCGCCATTGTGAAAATGCTTTAAAAGTTGCAGAATATTTAGAAAAACACCCGAAAATTAAACTGGTAAAGTATCCGTTTTTACCCTCGCACCCGCAGTACGATATTGCCAAGAAGCAAATGAAACAGGGTGGTGGTATTGTAACCATTGTGGTTGAAGGCGGTATTGATGCTGCACGTAAATTTATGGACGGTCTGCAAATGTTCTCTATCTCCGCAAATTTGGCCGATACCCGTTCCATTGCAACACACCCTGCTACCAGTACACACAGCAAACTTACCGAAGAACAGCGTAATGAAGTTGGTATTGAGCAAGGTTCAATCCGTTTATCAATTGGTTTGGAGCATATCAACGATATTTTAGCTGATATTGAACAGGCATTGGCTTAATAAAGGCATAAATAGAAATAGGCTGTATCATAAATAATTGTCATCCTGAGCCTGTCGAAGGACTTGCTAAAAGCGTTTCGACAGGCTCAACGTGACAAATTCGGATAGAATTTATAAATATGATACAGCCTCTTGTGTTTCTGGACCAATAATTATTATTGAAAAATAATAATTATTGGTCCAGGTTAGAAAGACCCTGAAATAAATTTACTGCGTAGCTTTTCGCTGCGCTACAGGTCAGGGTGACGATCGTTTTAGAAAAAAAAATAGTTAAAACACCAAAAAGCAAAAACTAATAATCGAAGTTAGGTTGTAACTATTCGTATTTTGAAAAATCTACAGCAAATATACAGCGGTTAACCTGACTGCCATTTTGAGCTCCGGCATTGGGTTCAAATTCAGTTAAGCTCCATAAATACCCGTATTGGGCTTCAAGATATAACGATTCAGCGCCGTATGGCCACCTGTATCGAACAGTATTCGTATCACCATCTGTATACCTTGCTAAGCGGGCGGTTGATCCGTACGATTCGCTAGGCGATCCGGTGCAGGAAAGCCAGGTTCTATTCCCTTTTCTAAAAACGCCTTGTATCCCATGTGCATGATCTGAAGTAAATAGGCTGTTTTTTGGAATCACTGTTTGTATGCCCGAATTCTGCAATTCGCCGGATGAGTTTATCGGAAACCCGAATATTTTAGGTACAATTGATGCATCTGCACTGCCGGCGTAATATTGCCCTGTCCATAATTGATTGTTCTCGTAATTTACCTGTACTGTTGAAAAAGGACTTGCCTCATTAATTTTATAATAACCTATTTGCGGAAGGATGTACCTGTAATTAAAAGCATAAAGATTACCGCTAGCATCTTTCCCGCACTTATCATCAGTGCCCGTTCCTGTAGTTACTTCAATAATTTTGTCTAAATCGAATACCCTTAATCCTAAACTTGTACTACTTAAATAAACTTTACCATTAAAATAAGCTACTCCACCTGCATGCACATTTAAAGGGGCGTAAGCGCCATATTGCGTATAATCCAGTGTGCCAGTTGGAAGGGTAGGTTGTACCAATAATATATGTCGGTAAGTTAAATAAGTACTCGAACTTGGGCTGATGTCGATAAGGGTTATTCTCGATCCTTTGCTCTCGGCAGCATCTTTGGCGTACCAGCTTACCAATAAGTAACGTACACCATTTCTAGAAAAACCAGCTATTCCCTGGGGGCGCCATATGGATGTAGTTTCATCATCTTCATTCCATCTAATACCCCTTACCCTGTTTTCTTCTGGGACATTAAAGCCATATACTTCGGTGTAAGCACTGCCGCCAATAGCCTGGCGGTTTTTATCAATTTGTGTTGGATTTAAAAATGAAAAACCAGTGTTGATGTAGGTCGATGTGTTTGAATAGGCATTTACGCTTGCAGCAGCGCTGGCTACTGTAGTGTTAGCCATTAGCATATTTTTCTTTTGGTTTGTTGTGCTAGCCTCCTCTTCAGATAATTTGTTCTTTTCGCAGGAAAATGTGAATAGGCAAGACGCTAATAGCATCCAAATAATGTTTTTTTGCATGGGTTTTAAAAGGTTGATTGTTATGGTTAAATTTAAACAAGTTTAAAAGATCGATGTAAACTTAAAACCGAAACAGTGTTAAGGATTGGTTATGTTTAATGCAGTATGAGGCATCGTTTACGGTAGCCTTTTTTAGACTTCCGAAGTTTCAAAGGCCTGCGCGTTGCCTAAACTTCGGAAGTCTTTCAAAAAAACTAAATTCGTATGATGAATGATCTAGATTTTGTCCTTTCCGAATTAAAATCCATCAGCGAGCCTGATTATCTAAAAAAGATGGCTCATTTTGGGATCGATATTTCTAAAGCTTTTGGTGTCCGTTTGCCGAATATCAGAAAACTGGCCAGGCAAATTGGAAAGAATCAGGAACTTTCTTTATTGCTTTGGAAAACTGGGTTTCATGAGGCCTGCCTTTTAGCAACCATTATCAGTGATTATAAACAGGTGACAGAAACGCAAATAAACGCATGGACGAATGATTTTAGTTCCTGGGATATATGTGATCAGGCTTGCGGAAATCTTTTCGTTAAAACGCCTTATTTTAAGCCGAAGGCCTTTGAGTTTGCCCAGGCTGAAGCAGAATTTGTGAAACGTACTGGTTTTGTACTGATGGCTGAGGCAGCCGTGCACCTCAAGAAAGAACCTGACGAAACTTTTCTGAGTTTTCTTCCGATCATCGAAAGAGAAGCCTACGATAACCGGAATTTTGTTAAAAAGGCAACCAACTGGGCATTGAGGCAAATTGGCAAGCGAAATCTTTTTCTACATGAGCATGCCATCCAAACCGCAAACAATATCCTCGCCCAAAACAATAAAAAAGCAAATTGGGTAGCATTAGATGCGTTAAGGGAGCTTAACAGCGATGCCGTAATGGCAAGGCACAATCGGTGATTGACTTAAGACTCTGAACTTCCGACTACTTTCTTACCCTACATCAATGTTTGGTAAACATCGCTGCTGTAAATTTGTATCATAAACAAGAAAGGAAATTTATGTCACAGTTTATTTTGCACAAAGAAAACACCCGCGGTCATGCTAATCATGGTTGGTTAGATGCACACCATTCATTCAGTTTTGCTAATTACTACAATCCAGAAAGGATGCACTTCGGAGTTTTAAGGGTTTTAAATGACGACAGTATTGATGGTGGAATGGGCTTTGGCTCGCACCCACACGATAACATGGAAATTATTACCATTCCATTGGCTGGTGCAATTGCTCACAAAGATAGTATGGGCAATTCGGCCGTAATTAAAAATGGAGAAATTCAGGTAATGAGCGCCGGAACAGGTGTTAGCCATAGCGAGTTTAACGCAAATGCAGATGAGCAGTTAAACTTATTGCAGATCTGGTTGTTCCCTAACAAGAAAAATGTTACGCCACGTTACGATCAACAAACGTTAGATGTTGCAGCAAGGCACAATAACTTCCAGCAGATTTTATCACCAAATGCTGATGATGCCGGTGTTTGGATTCATCAGGATGCCTGGTTCTCGTTAGGTAAGTTTGATGAAGGTTTTGAAACGGAATACAAAATCAAAAAAGCTGGAAACGGTGTTTATGCTTTTGTAATCAATGGCGAAGTAACCATAAACGGACAAGTGTTGAGCAAAAGAGATGGATTAGGCGTTTGGGATACTGATAGCATTAGTTTTAAAGCCAATACTGCAGATGCAGAGGTTTTATTGATGGATGTTCCGATGGAACTGAATTAAAAAATAATTTTAACCAAACCTCGCAGGTTTTCAAAACCTGCGAGGTTTATTTATTTAAAGAAATATGCAAACTACTATACTTTATATTGGTCGGGATACAGAAATTACTGTAGTAATGAACCGCTTGTTAAATGCCAGACCTGAATGGAAAGGTTTGTGTGTTTGCAAAAATGAAGAAGCCATTTCCATTTGCAAAGAACAACACATTGACTTGGTTTTACTTGGAAATGGAATTGATCAGGAATCAGAAGCTGAACTGAAAAATAAACTTCTCGCCTTAAGGCCAGACCTGAAAATTATCCAGCACTATGGAGGTGGTAGTGGGTTGTTATACGGTGAGATAATGTCGGCACTTTAACTACGAAAAAAAAATACCCGTCATTTCGATAAAAAATCTATTGCATAAAAACCAATGTGATTGACAGAAAGTTTAAAAAGATCACTCACAAGTCGCCATCATCTCGAGCGAAGTGCAACAAAGCCGAGAGATCTATCGAAGCAGATCTCTCCATTTCACTGCGTTCTAGTCGAGATGACGATTTTGCTATTGAGTATCAGATCGTAGAATCCTACTAGTCCTAACTCTTAGCTGATATAATCTCTGTCTTCATCGCTCAATTCTTTTTTATTCGAAACCGGTTGGTTTCTTTCGATCTCATCATCATAACTGCTCAATGTTTTCCGCGGACGGCCCACAACAAAGCCAATGATAAAACCGATGATGATGCAAATACCGATAACCAGAAGTTTAGATACTGGAAGTGTGGTAACCAGGAAATCGAAATCAACAGGTTCGGTATTCACCATTAAAAATATGGTAAGTAATGCAGTCAGGATAATGATGGAGATTGTTTTTGCGCTCATGGTTTTAAAAGCTATAATTAAATGAAAACTCTAATATCGGATTTTGATTGTAAATCTGATTAACAAAAACCAATCTCGCTCCTAAATCTACAACAGGTTGATAGCGCAAAAGGTTTACACTGGTATTTAATTCTACGCCATAAGTTTTCGGATCGTTAAACGTTGTGCCCTTGCCAATGTTCTCATAATGGCAAAATAAACCTGCCCTAAAATTTCTGACATAAGCGAAAGGACCCAACTCCCAATCGGGAAAAGCAAAGGGAAAACGATAGTTAAAAAGCAGACTGTTTTGCAGTTTACTTTTCGCTAAAATATTGTTGTAGCCATAAACGGTTGCAATCTCAGTGGCGTATTGGTTTACACCGCTTGCTTTCTGATAATTGAAGCTCGCTAAAAAGGAATGGTTTTTAGCAACGCCAGGAAAGTAAAGGAAACTTTCGAGCGCTAAAATTTCTCCTTTTAAGTTTTTATCGAAGGGCTGGTGATTATAAGTTGCCCTAAATACTTGTGCCCACTTGGGGGCAATATCCCTTTCGGTAGTACGGACACTGTGGTTAAAAGTAAAATTGTATTCCATCGGAAATTTAAGCTCGCGTATAAAACCAGTAGGCATGTTTTCCGGCATGTACCTTTGCGTAAAACTAGTTGCCGCATTTAGGGTAAAAGCATAGTTCTCATTGCGCGTGTTAAACGATAGCGGAACCGATGCATTAAACTTGATGTAGTTCTCTCTCCAGTCGCCTTGTTGTACCGCGTTTTTAGCTCTGTAGAACGTTCTTTTCGGGCGGTTGCGGTACAATACACTAAATACAGGATAAAGTGCCTTATAGCTAATATCTGCCGTGTACTCAAAACGTTTTAAATCGCGGTGGTATTTTGCGCCGGTATAAAAGTCCATCGTGTTGAGCAGATTGTTTGATTGCAGCTCCAGACCGAAAACATATTCGTTGTCGATAACCGGAATAATGCTGTGGAAACTGAAAAGATTTAAGGCCTGATGATAACGCTTGGCTTGGTAGGTGCTATCGGGAATCTTGTCGAAAACATTCCCAACGTTTTCCTGCTTTTCTGCAGCGGCCGAGAAATCCACAAAGTTATTTTCTCCAACTGGTTTTTCGGTTAATACGGTTTCTGCAATTTCATAACCATTGATTTTATAATTGTTGAAAATGATTTTTCCATCGGCGGTTTCGCTAGGGTTAAAGGCCCCATACTCGGACGCGCTGAGCGCATTTATTTTTTTCGAACCAGGATCTATACTGTAGATGTTATCGATCCCATTAAAGTGCGCATTGAAAACAATTTTGTCGTTGATAAAGATCGGTCGGCTTAACTGTTGTCGGCTGTTAGAAATCAGTTGCGTTTTTTTTTCTCCGTCAATCAACCATAAACTTTTTCCTTTTTCATTTACGCTGACATAAGTAACCTTATTTCCTGATTGATCAAATGAAGGCATCTGCAGGATTTCGTTTTCAAGGTTAGGGTAGGTCTTTAAAATTTTTCCCGAGACTGCATCCAACTCAACCAGATTGAACTGATTGTTCAGCTCCACTTTTGAAGCGATGATTTTCTTTCCATCGTTAGAAAGGCTGGGAGAGAAGAGCCTGCTTTTGCTGCTTAATTTGTTGAATTTTTTGGTCTTCAAATTATATGAACAGATTACGCTGTAGCTCCGTTGTTTGTAGCGCGGATCATAACGTATTTCATCCCAGATCAAAAGATCATTTTTTAAGCTAAACCAAGGCTGTTCCTGATAACCAATTCCGAATAATTTTTGTTCCGATTTATCTTCGTTAATAATCACGAAATATCGTGTATCTGTCTTGCTTTCTTTTAGGGCTAAAACCTGGTTTTTATTTAACCGAACAGGAAGAAAATAATCGGTTGCCAAATCAGCTTTTTTATTTAGGCTTTCATAGCTTTCTGTAATAGATTTTTCTTGCTGTGTTTTCCATTTTTCAGCGAGCTTGTTTTGGGTAGAAAGAAAGTAGGTTCTGGAATTCTGTTTCGTGAATTTTTTTAAGCTCTGCGAAAAGGGGTACAGCCTTACTGGTCTTTTTCTAATGTCGCTAAGTATGCTGTCGGAAATGAACTGCCCATATTTTTCCTTCATATCCGATACCATCAAATATCCGGTTTGATAGTAACCAGGAGTTACGTCTTTGTTCGAGCCGAAATAGGCTTTACTGTATGAGATTTTTTTGCCTTCTAAAATTGAAGCCCGGTAAGGCATGATCCAATTGGGCTGCCTGCCCCGGCCCGAATGCGTCAAGGCGGTTTCGTTAACTACGGCATCACCTTCAAAAAACCAGATGGGGATGCCCGCGCCAAAGTAAGCAAAGTAAACCAGTTCGGGAAAGGGGTGTGCTTGCGTTCCTGTCAATTTGTCAAACTGAGCAATGTGTCTAAGCTCGTGTACTGCCAGGTTGTTTAGCCAATCCTGACTATCGAAAAACTGAGGAGGAGTTGCATAGAATTCAGACTTCTTGGGTGCGAGTTGAACAAAGCCGTTTGCCACGGTTCCGCGGTTCTGGAGTAGGAGTGGAATAGCGGTTTTTTGCTGCCTTAAACCCAGTCCTATTTTGGGGTAGATAAAGGGTAGGGTATTGGCCATTCTTTGTGCCTCTTTCTCCAGTTCTTGCGGATAGATGATTTTAAAGCCGCCCGAATAAATATAGTTCCATTTTACACTAAGTGGGTTTTGTGCGGTGCTGAAAATCTGCCCAAAAACCGATAGTGATGTAAAACTTAATGTAGCTATGCTTAAGTACTTGATAATTAGTTTTTTGTTTGATATGTTTAAATTCATCTAAATTCTTTGCTAAAACATTTAGTTTTTTAAAATTTGTAAGGGCTGATG
>NZ_JBFTQI010000206.1:0-8086 GCF_056398925.1 Pedobacter sp. 01T416_2 | reverse complement strand
GTTTTTACGCTGTTACCGATACATTCTATGCGGACTTTATGAAAAACATTTGGCGAGAAAAACAGCTGTCCTTTTGGGTTGTTCGACACCGGATAAAGCCAGCTTCTTCTGCCCTCTTCATAAATACCACCGGTCCACTTGCGGACCGAAGGATCAAATTCGTACTGGTAGCCATATATCAATCCTTTCCCATTATTCGCTGCGGCATCGAAATTACTTTTAAACTGTACGCCCGAATTGGTGTTCGTATCAGTCATCATCGCTTCCATTTCCAATATAAAATCACCTGTAAAGCGCTTTTCGCAGGCCAGGAATGAATTAGGTGACTTTGCTGTTGTGGTACCGACGATCATGCCGTTTTTCACTGTATAGCTGGCCGAACCGGTCACCTGTTTCCAGCCATTAAGTGTTTTGCCATCGAACAGCGACTGCCAGTTATCCGACTGTGCAGCAGCATTTAATGTGATCAGTAAAAAAAAGACAGTTACAATTTGTTTCATTTTTGTTTGTTGGTTGATTATTTAAGATTAATGCTAATTTTCTGGTATAGGTTTGTTATCATAAACTACTGGTACCTGCCGTTGTAGCCAAATGGTCATCCATGCTGATCCCATACGGCTGGCAATAGCCTCTTCTCTGCCCGGATAGCTGTTTTCCTGATCGCCTGCATAAGTGTGTCCATCTGCAAAACGCTTTTGCTGTTCAAGTACCTTATCCATATGCAGTTTAGCCCAGTATTCTCCTTTATGTTTTTGGGCAAGATTATCCCAGCCATAAGTGAGTGCGGCAATATCGAGGTTAGCATAATTATCGTAAACACCCTGGCCCCAGTCTGACCCTTCCGGGTAATAAACATCAGCAGTGCCTTCACGGTACATGGTACCGCCGGGAGCTTTATAGGGCGGTGATGAAAACGGATGTGCGGTTACCGAATAATAAATTTTATCAAGATTGAAGCGCGCGGCTTCTGGTGTCATCTTTTTAGCTAAAGAAAACACAATCGGGGCATTTATCATGGATGCAATTGCATTGTATTGCGGATGGATGATACCATGATTGATCACAAAACCCGGTTCTTCCATATTGGAGCCCTGTACCCATTGGCTAACGGGCCGTCCGTGTACAATCCGCGAATTATGCAGATCGGAAGGCAAGGCCGTTGAGGCCATCAGATATTCGACAGCCTTATGCAACCATTTACCCGAATGCGGGTGGCTTGGCAACATTACCGCTGCCAAATACAATAGCTCTGCATTCCAGGCATCTTCCTCAATTTTAGAATCACCAGGGAATAATACTTTACCAGTACTGTCTTTATAATAAAGTGGAACTACACTAAGAAAACGATCTGCTTCCGAAATGATCATCCCGGTGATGTAAGTCTGATCTTTTTTGGATAAATCATCCCATAAAAGCCAGGCGGCGTATCCCGAATAATAAGCCCAGTGGGCCGCCTGCCAATCGCCGCCCCATACCTTTCGCTTCTGGTTCGCTTTGTGATCGTAAGCCACAGCACTTACCATTTGGAYGGTTTTGTTTTTAGCCTCCTGTAAAGAAACTCCTGTTACGGCAGGATCGTATATACCTGTTTTGATGGCAATCGCAATACCGAACGACATGGCCGCCGGAAAACGGTAGCGGTATTCGTTCACCTTTGATTTGCTTTTCAGATCAAGGTAACCGCTCGAATCTGGCTGGTATTTTTTTATATCCCAATACCAGGTTGYTAATGCAAATTTATTGGCATTCAGGAGGCTTGTTTGTACAACTTTTGCCAGTTGATCATGAGGTGCTTTTTTTTGGAAACTGCTCCAGTTAACCGGCATCACTTCTATCGTGTTTTTGGCTAATAGACCTGATTGGCTATGTGCAATTTTTGTACTGAATAAAAAAGGGATTAGAAAAAGTAATAAGCGAGGTTTGCGCATTTGATAGTCTTCGATTTGTTCTTATATCTGCCCATTTTGAAGTGCATGCTTTATAAAAAACTGGTTCATGGGTTTATTTGGTTATTGATAATTTCGGTTAGTTGTTTGGTCAGGTTAGCTTGTAAATTTCCTTAATTAGCTGGTTATTGTGTGGGGAAAATCTTAAACAAATGGTATGAAAACCTTAAATCCAACGATTTTTCAATACATTATCAATTAATTATGAATATAAAACCAAATATCTCATAGCTTTGTTACAATGATCATCCTGCTCCATTTAAATAGAATACGCTCCATCTGTGCCGCTGGCTGGATAAACCTTTTGTGGTTGATCCTGTGTGGGCTCTCACCAGTAAATGCCCAATTGGCTGTATCTTCACATTTCAGCACTGAGGATGGCCTTGTTCAAAATAGCGTGCTCTCCATTGCACAGGACAAACAAGGGTTTATGTGGTTCGGTACTGAAAAAGGCTTAAGCCGGTTTGATGGATTGAGGTGGCGCAATTTTAAGAATATTCCTGGCGGTGCAGACAAGCCTTCGACAAATGTTTTAATCAGATCGCTATTTTGGGACCAACAGAGCCGGTTGTGGATGGGTACAGTATTTGGATTAATTATCTTTGATCCTCTTTCCGAAAAATTCAGGCAAATCAAGCTTCCCTACCAAAAGCAACCTGAGGTTAGGCAGATAATGGCTGACCAATCTGGAAACATCTGGGCAGCCACGGCCACTGGTATTGTATTAATCACCAGAGAAAAGAAGATCATTGCTTCTCCAATGACTTTTGGTAATGGAGAAGATATATTTTCTTCTGCTATCTGCCAAACACCCGATAGCAGGATTTGGTGCGGTACAAGTAAGGGCCTTTTTGAAGCTAAAATTAAAGAAAACAAGCTTATCCTTACCAGAGCGATTGGAATGCCTCCTTTCTTGCAGGAGCAAAACATTACTTCGATTAAGAAGGATAATGCTGGCAGCTTTTGGTTTGGATCTTACGCTACAGGCTTGTTTTTATGCGATTATCAACAGGGAAAATTTACCCAGGCCAAAAAACAACCCGCTTTACCAGGTGGCGCTACAAACAAAATCCGCTCAATTATCAGCTTACTGGATCATAGGATTGGTGTTGCCACTGCAGATGGGCTGTTTTTTTTCGACATTGATCACCTAAGCATGATCGAGCTAAACAGCAAGTTGGGCAATGAGCAGACCTTACACAACAGCTCTATCCACAGCCTGTTTCAACAACGTTCGGGAACCATTTGGATCGGCACTTACTACAGTGGCCTAGGCCTGATAAAGCCATCACTTACTCCTTTTCAGCACCTAAGCATTGGTCCAACCTCATCAAATCTTAACCACCGTGTGGTGAGCAGCATGTGTAACCGTAATCCAACCGAGCTTTGGCTTGGCACAGAAGGCGGAGGAATTAATATTCTTAACCAGGTAACTAAACGGATCTCTTATTTAAAAAATCAACAGGGCAACGATCGGTCCATTAGTTCAAATTTCATCAAAACCCTATTTAAGGATAAGGATGGTAATTTATGGATCGGAACTTTTTCGGGTACTTTGGATGTATTTAATGCCAATACCAATGCCATCGAACACCGTTTAACAGGAAGTGAGCGTGCTACCGAAATTAACTCGATTGTAGAGGATAAGACAAACCGTTTGTGGATGACCTCGAGCAATGGTTTAAAGGTATACAAACGTAGGGGAACCAGTTTGAAAGAAGATAGACTGATGCAGGAAAAAGCACTTAGATCTTTTACTGCCGGCATAGCGTTTCAGGATACTAAAAAAAGATTATGGTTTGCTACCGAAACCAAGGTGATGAAAGTTGAAGGCAATACGATTATCATCTATCATTTAAAATATCCCGTGAATACTATTTCTGAGCATCAAGGAACGATCTACTTAGGCTTAGAAGGCCGTGGCGTGGCAGAATTTAATGAAAAGAACGGTCATTTTGCTCCATATCATTTCAATAGTCTGATTGACAAACGTTCGATAATGAGTATAGCTTTCGATAGGCATAACCATATCTGGCTGGCTAGTGATAGTGGATTACTTAAGGTTACACCAGAAAAGAAAATCGTTACCCAATACACCAAAGCAGATGGACTGATCAGTACCAATTTTACCCCCAATGCCAAATACGAACAGGATAACAATTTGTTTTTTGGAACATTGGATGGACTGGTGTATTTTGATCCTGACCAAATCAGGGACAATACTACAAAATCGAGTATGGTGATTACCGGCATGCGAATTTTTGATGTTCCTGTAGAAATTGATGGTTCGGTACTGCGCAAATCCATCACCTATACCGACAAGGTTGAGCTTAGCCATAACCAGAATTCGTTAACCTTCGAATTTGCCTTATTGGATTTTATTAAGCCAACAAAAAATGCCTTCAGGTATAAGCTTCAGGGCTTAAGTARGGGATGGACCACAAGCAATTTAGCAGAAGCAACATTTAACAACCTTGCTCCAGGTACTTATACTTTAATGGTAAGTGGCAATAACGGAAGTCCCAACTGGATGGGACCTACTCGTTTAACCATTAAAATATTACCACCGTTTTGGGCAACCTGGTGGGCCTATACACTGTATACCCTTATTTTAACCAGTATTGTTTTCTTCATTAGCCGTTATTTTGTGTTACGTACCCTCTTAAAAAGAGAAGATGAACTTCACCAGTACAAGATCAATTTTTTCACGAATGTATCACATGAAATCAGGACACACCTCAGCCTTATTTCTCCGCCTATAGAGCAGCTGGTTTCGGATGAACATTTGGGCACGAAACAAAAAGACAAAATAATCGGGGTTGCAGGCAATGCCAGGCGATTGCTCACACTCGTTAACGAGCTGTTGGATTTTAGAAAAACTGAGGATAACCGTTTAACGCTATCCGAAAATGTTCAGGATCTGCTGCCAATACTCGAAGATTGCCTGCAGATGTTTTCGGAAACCGCCCAACGAAAACAGATTACCACGCTATTTGAAAGATCACATCTAAAATCAGCTTTTTTGCTGTGCGATGCCTTCCAGTTGAAAAAGGCCATTATAAACTTATTGGCAAATGCCTATAAATTTACACAGGATGGTGGTATTGTTGAACTTAAGATCAACCAGACCGACAATGAAGTTACGATCATCGTAGAAGATAATGGTAGGGGTATTTCCCAGTCGCATTTAGACAAATTGTTTGAAAATTATTACCAGGTTGCAGACCATGGGTTTCAGAATACTGGTTATGGCATTGGCCTGGCCTTATCTAAGGCTATTGTTGAGCTTCACCAAGGCACCATTACAGTGACTAGCCAGTTGGAGACCATGAACGAGCATGGACTAACTTCATTTACGATTACTTTGCCCAAAAGACAAAATGGTGCGTATGAGCTGCAAGAAGCCTATTATGAAGAGAGTACTTTGCCCAATCGCCTGGCCGACCAGTTATTACCCTTAAGCCAGACCAGCGATAGCCCAAAACCAATCATCTTGCTGGCTGAAGATAACCTGGAACTCGCCACCCTTTTGGATGATATTTTAAACCCTCATTACCAGGTGATGATGAGCAGAAATGGAAAGCTGGCATGGGAACAGGCTAAACGGCATATGCCCGATCTGATCATCAGTGATGTAACAATGCCTGAAATGTCGGGCTTTGATTTTTGTGACCGGATCAAATCCAATGTGGCAACAAATCACATTCCCTTTATATTGCTAACCGCCAAAACACAGGCCGAAGATGTAATTGCCGGACTCTCGCATGGTGCTGATGTTTACCTAACCAAACCCTTTAGCCCTCAGGCTTTGCTGCTACAGGTTAATAACCTTATTACAGGAATAAAGAATGCGCAGGCACATATTAGCCAGTTATTGGATAAAAAATCTACATCAGTCGACATCTTTGAACAGTTAAACCAGACCACACTCGGAACAGAAAACCAAAAGTTCCTCAATCAACTGATAGAAAATATTGCCGGCTCAATAGAAAACCCTGATTTTGGTGTGAATGAATTGGCTAAACTGATGAATATGAGTACGCCAGTGCTTTACAAAAAAATTAAGTCGGTTTCTGGCTCATCAGTTAATGATTTTATCAAAAGAGTACGTCTTAAAAAAGCAGCAGAACTGCTGGAARCTAAACTATATACAGTATACCAGGTTTCATATATGGTAGGCTTTTTAGATAGCCGGTACTTTAGTAAGGAATTTAAGAAGTTTTTCGGGAAGTTACCTTCAGAGTGGACGGATAACCATTAAGCTGTGTTTTTGTTTAGTGGCACATCTTGGTTTTAACAATTAACCACTGCAACGGTATTGAATCCTATTATTCTGCACCCTATTATTTGCTTGGGTCTTAGCGAGACGCTACGACCAGAATGAGACTGTTTCCTGTTGGCTGTAATATTTATTAACCCCTGTTTCTCTATAGGATAGCACTAGGGAGGCTTTCATTATTTCAATAAGTAACACCTCATCAACAAATGAGCTTGTATCCTACTCCACGCAAACTGATGATCTGTATTTCAGGTTCACTTTTTAAGAGCTTTCGCAGATGTGCCATAAACACATCCATACTGCGGCCATTATAAAAACTGTCTTCTCCCCATATTTTGATCAGCGCATCCTCACGTTCCAAAATGTTATTGCGGTTTTTCAGTAATAATTCAAGCAGGATAGCTTCTTTATAAGAAAGTGAATATTCACCTACAGAAGTTTTTAGTTTTTGGGCTACAGGATCGAGTTCGCAGTTCCTGAACCGGTATTTTCTATCGGGATCGTTTTCCCCGTTGTTCGCTGGGCCAAACCGCTTTAAAAGTGATTCCATCCGCACCAGCAGCTCATCAATACTAAAAGGCTTTTTAAGATAGTCGTTTCCGCCGCTTTTAAATCCCATCACCACATCTTCGGTAAGGGCTTTTGCACTCAAAAAGATGATCGGAATATTGGGATCTGATTTTCTGATTTCGGCCGCCAGCGTATAACCATCCTTTTGAGGCATCATGATGTCGAGTACACAGATATCAGGCTTTTCTTTTTCAAATTGCGCCCAGGCAAGCACTCCATTTAAAGCCAGGTTTACCTCGTAACCACTGCTGGTTAAGCCATCGAGCACAATGCGCGCCAAAAAAGGCTCATCTTCTGCATATAAAACCTTAGTTTTCTTCATACAATGGCAAAATGATCATAAAATTACTTCCTTTCCCTATTTTGCTCTGCAGCGCAACACGCCCGCCATGGAGTTCTACCACCTGTTTTACATAATGAAGCCCCAGACCGGATCCTTTCACATTGTGGATATTATCCTGGCTAAAAATCCTGAAAAAGCGTTCGAAAACCTGTTGCTGATAAATTTCTTTAATCCCCGGACCATTATCCTTAAAGCTGATGGTTAACTCACGATCAGCAATGCTGCAGGAGACCTCAATTTTGGAGTGCGTAGGCGAATATTTCAATGCATTATCAATCAGGTTATAACATACGTTAGCAATATGCATCGCATCACCTTTAATAAAATAGGGCTCGTCAGAAGGCACAAGTATAAGCTGCGTATTTTTCTCGCGTACCTGAATATCCATCGAAAAAATCACCTGTTTGAGTACGGATTGAATATCGAAGAGGGTAAATTGCAATTTAGTTTTTCCAAGGTCCATTTGTTCCTGCTTAAGCACCTTTTCTATCATCGCTTGTAAACGCTGCAATTCATGACGGCTTATATTGATGTAATTCTGCAGCTTTTCGGGCTCATCAATCAAATGATATTTACTGATCGATTCAAGGGCCACAGCAATCGTCGAGATCGGCGTTTGGAGTTCATGCGTGATGTTACTGGTAAAGCTCATTCTCGCCTGGGCATAAAGCTGCTGATTTTTCATCAGCCTGATAAGCAGGTAGAACGCGGCTGCCGTAAGCGCCAGCATCAGGAACGACGAAATGAGGTAATACCTCATCTGATAAATGATCAACCAGGTAATGCTTGGCACCACCAGCTGATACTGTTTCTGAAACTTAAGGTTATAGGTATATTTCCCACTGACGAAAGAAGATACATCTTTAGAAACCACTTTCCCTTTCACCAACTTCCCATCGGAATAGTCGTAAAGGGCATAGTTCCTATCCATAGCCACACCCAACGCAT
>NZ_JBFTQI010000205.1:0-8150 GCF_056398925.1 Pedobacter sp. 01T416_2 | reverse complement strand
TACTATGGTGGGCCAACCATTAGGTTCGTTTTTCGTAATCAAAGCTTTGGGGGTTAATCCTGCAACTGGTGATATGATGTATGAAGATCTTAATAAAGATGGATTTATTACTGGTGATGACAGGCAGTTTTTAGCAAGTCCGCTTCCTAAATTTTATGGCGGTTTAAACAATACTGTATCATACAAAGGAATCGATTTGGGTATCATGTTTCAGTATTCATATGGTAACTACCTGTATAATCTAGCTGCAGAGGGTACAGGCGGTAATGGAAGTTTAGGTGCAGCTGCAACAGCTACTGCAGTTGCTACAAATGTAGCTCAAGAGGTATTCGACGGCAGATGGACACCAACTAACACAGAGGCGGAATATCCAAGAGCTGTTGGTGGCGCAAGAGGTACTTATAATACTCAGCGTTCGTCTAGGTATTTAGAAGATGCAAGTTACATTCGATTGAAAAATATCACATTAGGATATTCTTTGCCTAGTAGTTTCCTAAATAAGATAAAATTATCTAGTGCAAGAGTTTATGTTTCTGGACAAAACTTACTAACCTTTACTAAATATAAAGGATTTGATCCTGAGGTTTCATCTGATTTTACCATTGCTAATACAGGGGTTGATCAAGGTGCTATCCCTCAGTTTAAAACAGTTATGTTCGGTATTAATGTTGGCTTATAATTCTCAAAAATGAAAAATAAAATATTTTTAATAGCTGTAGCCATTATTGGTTTAATGTCTTCATGCGAAAAACAATTGGATATCGATCCTAAAACTTCATTGTCGCCAGAAACGGTTGGCCCGGCTGATGTTCAGAAATTGTTAGCTGGCGTTTATGACGGCCTTCAAGAAGGTAATACAAGTTACTTTTACCTAAGTTATGCGGTAGAAGATCTGTCTGCCGATAACCTTGCTTATCGTGCTACTTTCTTTCAGAATGGGGAGATTGATAATAATGCTATCTTAGCTAATAATGTTTTAACACAACGTTATTTCAATGCCCCATACGTAGTTATCCAAAGAGCAAACGATCTTTTAGAGGTTTTAAATAACTCCACTACGGTTCCTGATGCGACTAAAAAGAGCCTTTTAACTCAGGCTTATTTTTTAAGGGCTTATGCTTACTATAAGTTGGTTACCCTATTTGGTGGCGTACCGGTTGTTTTCAATAGAGATGTAGTAAAAGTTCCGCGTAAATCTGTTGATGAGGTATATGCGCAGATTTTAAGTGATTTAAAAGCAAGTGTTGATGCTGGTGGTGTGAGTACAGATAGTAAATATGCCTCTGCTGATGCTGCAAAAGGATTACTGGCAAGAGTTTACCTCATTAAGAAAGATTATGTTAATGCAAAGAAATTTGCAGATGAGCTGATCGTAAGTCCTAAGTATGCATTAGCTGCTGATTATAATTCAATATTTGCTCCTCCTTATAATTCATCAGAGCATATCTTTAAAGTTGTTTTTACGCAAACAGAAGGATCAAATTCTTTGTCGTACTTTCTACAACATCCATCTATGCCAGGTGGAGGACGTGCAGAGTTACCAGTTGATGCAAGTTTAGTTGCAGCTTATGAGCCAGGTGATCAAAGAAAAGCGGCTTCAATGACGCAAATTGTTGCACCGGCTGCAAACCCAGGTTGGTACAGYCGTAAATATCAGGACCCAACTGGTGCGGCGGCACATCCTTATTACATTTTAAGGATTGCCGAAATGTATTTAATTTCAGCTGAAGCACAATTCTTAACCTCAAATAATGCAACCGATCCAATTGCTCTGGCATCTATTAACAGTGTTAGAACAAAAAGAGGTTTAGGTGCTTTAACAACTTTAACGCTGCAAGACATTATTAAAGAAAGAAGAGTTGAATTGGCTTTTGAAAATACAAGATGGATGGACATGAGAAGAACACCTTCTCCAACAAATCCTGCTAAATCTATGGCAACCGTATTTTTAGAGGCTAAGGGGAGATCTATCAATGATGAGATTTATCCAATTCCTCAGGCAGCTATTGATGTAAACGACTTATTAAAGCCTAATAATCCGGGTTACTAATTACCTTCATTAATTTTTTAAAAGGCCTTATCCATCTAACAATGGGTAAGGCCTTTTTGGTTTCATGCCTACCCGTAATTTCTTCTAAGCGATTGTTTTCGGGTGAGTTAAATTAACTAAACAGGAAGAGACAAAGCAGTAGTTAAGCTGATGTATCTTTTTTTTGATCGAACGTCAAGTAATCTTTCATAAAGGGGTTTGTTGAGTGTTGCATGGGGAATTAATATTGTTTTTCTATGTTTTGTTGGTTTTTTTAATAGACTTTAGTTTTTTTTGTGGGTATAAGTTTTTGATTGAAATGTTTTAAGTCTTATATTGGGTAATATTATTAACTAAACTAAAATTTTTTATGAAAAAACTTCTACGGAATTCATTCGTGTTTCCGTTTATTGCAAATTTTGCAATAAATTACGATCGAATTGCAGCAAAAATCCCTGTCATGTGGGATGATTCATCACCCTTTTCTGATTTATGTGTTAAAATGAAGTTTCAACTGACAGAACCACAACAGTTGTAAATTACGATAGCACATTTTATCATTCAATTAACAAATATTATTTCTTTAATTTTTTTACAAAAAAAGGTTAACTGACTAAATGAAGTTAATCTGTTTTTTAAGGGTATATTGATTTTTKAGTGAATAATGCAAATATAAAATTGTAAAATTTGCATTACAGAATACTAAGTCATATATTGGATTATTATTAACTAAACTAAATTATTTTTATGAAAAAACTTCTACAAAGTTTGTTCATATTGCTATTTATTGCCACCTCAGCAATAGCGCAAGATCGAACAATCACTGGAACAGTTACGGCTCAGGAAGATGGATTACCCCTTCCTGGCGTAAGTGTAAAAATTAAAGGTGCAACTGGCGGAACCACAACTGGTGCAGATGGCAGGTATTCACTTAGAGTTAATGGCAGAGTAACCGCACTAGAATTCTCTTATATTGGTTTCTTAAGCCAAACAAAAGCTATTGGCGGTAGTAATGTGGTTAACCTACAGTTAAAAAGCGATTCTAAAACATTATCTGATGTCGTAGTAACAGGTTATACCACACAATCAAAAAGAGATGTTACCGGGTCAATAGCGAGTGTAAGTGGAGAAAAGCTTAAAAACTTACCTGTTCAGAGTTTTGAACAAGCATTAGCAGGTAAAGCAGCAGGTGTAAACATCATTCAGCCAAACGGCGTTTTAAATAACCCTCCTGTTTTCAGGGTGCGTGGTTTTAACTCTATCTCTTTAAGTTCTTACCCATTAATTATTGTTGATGGTATTCCCGTATTTACGGGCGATCAATCGGCTAACAGTGCTGCAGGTAATGCATTGGGAGACATCAACCCTGCTGATATCGAATCAATCGATATCTTAAAAGATGCGGCTTCATCTGCAATCTATGGTTCTAGGGCAGCCAACGGCGTTGTAGTGATTACTACTAAAAAGGGTAAACAAGGGGTAACTAAAATTAATTATGAAGGTTGGGTAGGAACTACAAAAGCCCAAAACCTAACACCATTATTAAATGCCGCCGAATATGTTCTGATCAAAAATGAATCAAGAACAAATAATGGCCAGGCTCCAGCATTCTTTCTACAAACAAAATCGGATGGTTCACAAGTAGAAACCAATTGGTATGATTACGCTTATAGAACAGCCACATCTCAAAACCATGCTTTAAATTTTTCTGGGGCAAATGAAAAAACTTCATATTATGTATCATTAGGATATAGTAATCAAGAAGGTTTTATCATCGGAAACTCTTTTGAAAGGAAAAATGGCCGTGTAAATATTGATCATAAATTATTTAAAAACGTAACCATTGGGACAAACTTTTCATACAGTAATACTTTAAATCGTGCGCCCAATACAGGTTCTTTGCCTGGGCAGGCTTTCTCAACAGTTGGCTTGGGTAGGTTGGCCATTGTATTGCCTCCAAACGTAGCGGCATATAACGAAGACGGCTCTTATAATGTAAATGCGCCAGCAGGCTCTGTCGGTTTAGGCGCAAATACCATTGCATCAAATTATCCGAATGCAGCTGTGTTGGTACACGAAGATAAAAATACATCAGAAAGCGACCGTATCATCGCAAATGCTTATGCTTCAATCCAGATCGTAAAAGGCTTAACTTTTAAAACCACTTATGGTTTAGATAATCTTAAAATCGATAACAACTCATTCATTAACCGTTTACAGGGCGATGGGTTTTCTTATGGCGGTGGTGCTACCAGTAATTTTGTTAAAAATAGCAGATGGAACTGGTCTAACACCTTAAGCTATAACGGTGTATTTGGTGATCATACTTTGGGTGCATTTATTGGCGCTGAAGACCAGTATACCAAATCTCTTGGTTATGGTGCAACCAGACAAGGGGTAATTGATCCTTTCATTGAAGTCTTTCAGGGAGCCTTTGGTGCCATTACTCCTGCTGGATTAGTGCAGGGAGATAATGCTTTCCGCTCTTATTTTGGTAGTATCAATTACGATTATAAAAAGAAATATTATTTAACCGGATCTTTCAGACGTGATGGTTACTCCGGATTATCAGCCGGGAATAAATATGGTAATTTCGGTGGCGCATCAGCAGGTTATGCCATTTCAGAAGAAAATTTCTATAAGGACCTCGGTATCAGTAAAGTCTTAACACGGATCAAATTACATGGAAGTTATGGAGAGGTTGGAAATATCAACATTGGTAATTACCCAGCCTTGTTCTTATATAATCCAGGCTTATACGGTTCTTCACCAGCACTGTCTTTTTCACAAGCAGGTAATCCTGACTTACGGTGGGAGACTAGTAAAAAGGCCGATATTGGAATTAACTTAGAATTTTTAAGTGGACGTTTCTCATTAGATGTAGATTATTACCACAATGATATCGATAACCTGGTTCAGAACGCACCTCAAGCACCTTCAAAGGGTGTTCCGGGAAATGCAATCACAACCAATGTTGGTAAAATGTATAACAAGGGGCTTGAATTTACATTAAATTCAAGGAATTTTGATGGTGATGATTTCGGTTGGACAACCAGTTTTACTTTCAGTACATTGAAAAACGAGGTTACTGCTTTGGGTAATAATAATGCAGATTTATTTGGCGCTACCTCTTTAGAAACTGCAAATATTACGAGGGTTGGTTATCCTATCGGTTCGATCTATACTGTGGAAACTGCGGGTGTTGACCCTGCAACCGGTGAGCGTATTTTCGTTAATAGGTTTGGACAAAAATTAAGGTTCAGTTTTGGGCGTGCTACCGCAGCCCGTTACCAGTATCTTGATGGCCCGAATGCAGGCCAAAATGCCCCAGCAATTGATGCCGCATTAGATGCCACAATAACTGGACAATCAATACCAAAATGGTTCGGTGGTTTGGACAATAATTTCCGTTACAAAGCTTTTGATTTAAGTTTAGGGTTAACATTCTCGGGTGGTAACAAAATTTACTACGGATCACTGGCTGGTCTTCGTGATCAACGTTTTTGGAACAATGAAGCAGGTGTTTTAAACAGATGGACTACACCAGGTCAGATTACAGATATACCCCGTGTTGTTTATGGTGATAATACTTCAAATGGATCTGCTTTTGCACAATCACAGAATGTTTTCTCTGGTAATTTCTTAAAAGTTAGAAATCTAGCTTTGGGTTATACGCTTCCAAAAACACTTTTAAGTAAATATGGCATTTCAAACGTTAGGGTATATGCGCAATCTAGCAACCTTTGGATAATATCAGATTATCCAGGGCCTGATCCAGAGGTTTCTGTAAATGGTAACTCTACTACAACCGGAAATAGTGGTAACCTGGCGCCAGGCGTAGATAGAAACTCTGTGCCATCAGGTAGAACATTTACTTTTGGTATTAATGTTGGATTTTAAAATTAGAGATCATGAAAATTAAAATGAATAATAAAATAAAATATCTTTTTATAGCTGCTCCCTTGCTCTTCGCGTCATCATGTAAAAAGGATTTCTTAACCACAGCTCCAGATACAGCTTTACCAATTGAAGATGCATTTGCCAATCCGGATAGGATTTTGTCGCAGGTGAATGGAATATATGCAGGTGTAAAAAGTGGCCAGTTTTATGGTGGAAGGTATTTAATCTATAACGATATCCGTGGCGAGGACTTTGTGGTAAATAAACCCAACGGGGTAACAGGTTTAGATACTTGGAGGTTCAATTTAACTTCGAATACCAATGAGGTTGTTAATTTATGGGGCGCAATTTACGCTGCAATAAACAGGGCTAATCTGGTTATTGAAGGCGTAAATGCCAATGCATCTTTACTTGCCCCGGCAGTAGCGAAACAATATATTGCAGAAGCCAAGTTTTTGAGGGCTTTAAGTTATTATAGCGCATTACAATTATATGCAAAACCCTATATTACGGATAACGGTGCCAGTCTGGGTGTACCCTTAAGACTTAAAGGTGAAAAGGATCTGACTGGTAACGACTTAAAGAGAAGTACTGTTGCCGAGGTGTATACGCAAATTTTAAAAGATTTAAATGAGGCAGAGCCAGACTTGGCATTAACTTTACCAACAACGGCAACATCCATAAGGGCTTCCAGAAATACTGCTATTGCCTTTAAAACCAGAGTATACCTGGCGATGGGGAATTTACCTGCAGTAGTTACCGAAGCCAACAAAATTGTTAGCGCAGCAGCACCGTTTAAAGCAACAACAGGTACACCCTTACAGTTAGAAGCTAATATTGCTACTGTATTTGGTGGTGCTTATACAGGTAACGCTACAGCTACTGAAGCAGCATTGTCTTTTCCTATGGCTGATTTAGATGCGCCGGGGACACAGAATCAATTGGCTTATTATTACAATGTTTCACCAAACCAAGCGGGCGGTAATGAAGAATATTTCTTAAATCCTACAGGTATTTTGGCCAATCCTGTTTTCGCTGCCGCTTCTACCGATGCAAGAAAAAGCTTGACTACAGTTTCTGGAGCAAATACCTATTTAACTAAATTTAAGAGACCGTCTCCGTATACCGATTATATTCCTGTAATCAGATATGCTGAGGTTTTATTAAACTTAGCAGAAGCTACTGTGGTAACTGATCCTGTAAGGTCTATTGCACTATTAACTGCAGTTAGACAAAGATCCAATCCAGGGTATGTATTTCCAGCAACCGATTTATTACCTGCTAATTTGAAAAACACTATCCTAACCGAAAGAAGAATCGAATTGCTTGGGGAAGGTTTTAGATCTCCAGATGTAATGAGGTTGGGTGCTGGCTTCGTGGCGAAAAGTGGATCTCAAGGTACTGCTCCTGCAATTCCATTTAATACTGCAGGCTATATTTGGCCAATATCGGCTAATGAGGTTCAAAACAATAAATTGATTGTTCAGAATTAGATTTGTTCTTTAACAAGAAAGCCTGGCGAAGAAATTCTTCGCCAGGCTTTCTTGTTTATATAGTAACTATTTCTTATCCACACTATACTTACCCGGCCCAATAAAAATCAGTCCGAAAAATACAATACCCAATTCTATTGCATGACTGGCACCGCCTAATCCATCTCCTTTACCAAAATGAACCAGTGCCGCAATAATCATCGTAAAGATTAATAAAATCAGCGCCGGACGGAAAAACAGCCCTACAATTAGCAAGAAACCACCAAAGGTTTCGGTAGCGGCGGCCATAAAACCCCAAAATATAGGTAAAAAGTCTATGCCGATTACTTTCATACTTCCTCCCAGCCCGGCCCAACCGTTTGGGCCGCCTGCAAGTTTCGGGAAACCATGAATAATAAACATGGTGCCCAAACCAATACGTAGCAGCAACAAGCCAGTATTGCGGTATTTTCCTAAATTATCTAAAATTGCCATCCTATAAATATTTAAATTGAACGTTATTTGTTTCTACTTTTAAGTTTACCTCAGCACCTAAAACCATACTGAGGTTATTATCGATATGTCCAGTTGGAAAATTAAAGCAGACTGGAAAATCATAGTCCTTAACAATATCCCAAATTACCTCATCAGCCGTTTGCCCGAAAGAAATCTTTTCTTCTTCAATCTCATTAAAGGCACCAATAATCAAACCCTTTAAGACTTTTAGCTTACCCGCCCTTTTCAGCATC
>NZ_JBFTQI010000204.1:0-8154 GCF_056398925.1 Pedobacter sp. 01T416_2 | reverse complement strand
CGTAAATGCAGGGATGCTAGAAGTTTATCAGGAAATTCCACCCGAATTGTTAGAAAGGGTGGAGGATGTACTCTTAAACCGAAGAGACGATGCTACAGAGCGTTTGGTAGAATATGCCGATACCGTAAAATCGAAAGGTAAAGAGGTAGTTAAAGATGAAGAGTGGAGAAAAGGTTCTGTTGAAGAGCGATTATCTCATTCTTTAGTAAAGGGAATTGTAGAATACCTGGATGATGATGTGGAAGAAGCCAGACAAAAATATGCCCGCCCGATTCAGGTAATCGAAGGACCGTTGATGGATGGGATGAACATTGTGGGTGATTTATTCGGTGCCGGAAAAATGTTCTTGCCACAAGTGGTAAAATCGGCAAGGGTAATGAAAAAAGCCGTAGCCTATTTATTGCCATTTATCGAACAGGAAAAGCTGGATAATCCCGATCAGGATCAAAGTTCATCTGCAGGAAGAGTTTTAATGGCCACCGTAAAAGGCGATGTGCATGATATTGGAAAAAATATTGTGGGTGTAGTATTGGCTTGTAATAACTTCGAAATTGTTGACATGGGCGTGATGGTTCCTGCGCAGGAAATCATCAAAAAAGCCAAAGAAATAAAAGCCGATATTATTGGTTTAAGTGGATTGATTACACCATCATTGGATGAAATGGTTCACTTTGCCAAAGAAATGGAGCGCGAAGGTTTTACCATTCCCTTAATTATCGGTGGGGCCACTACTTCAAGAATCCATGCTGCTGTAAAAGTAGCGCCAAATTATTCAGGACCTGCTATCCACGTATTGGATGCTTCCAGAAGTGTTACCGTTTGCAGCACCTTGATGAATCCTGAAACAAAAGACGATTATGTGGCAGGTATCAGGGCCGAATATGATAAAGCACGCGAAGCGCATTTAAATAAGCGATCGGATAAACGTTTTAAAACCTTAGAAGAGGCACGTGCAAATAAATTTAAGATTGATTTTCAGCCCAACCTACCCGTTCCGGAATTTACAGGCACAAGGGTTTTCGATAACTATCCCTTAGAAGAACTGGTTCCCTATATCGATTGGACGCCGTTTTTCCATACCTGGGAGCTCCGTGGCAGTTATCCGAAAATTTTCGATGATAAAAATGTAGGGGATGAGGCAAAGAAACTTTTTGATGATGCACAAACTTTATTRAAACGCATCCTCGACGAAAAACTGTTAACAGCAAGAGCCGTAATCGGTTTCTGGCCAGCTAATGCGGTTGGAGACGATATTCAGTTGACAGTTGCCAGTGATCAGCTGTCAAATGACTCAGAACTGAAAACTGAGAACTCCAAACTGGTAACTATCCATACCCTCCGCCAGCAGGCCGAAAAAGTAGATGGGCAGCCTTATTATGCTTTATCTGATTTCATTGCACCGAAAGAAAGTGGTATTCAGGATTATTTTGGTGGTTTTGCCGTAACCGCAGGTATCGGGATTGATGACCTGGTAAATGAGTTCGAATCGAATTACGATGATTACAATAGTATCATGGCTAAAGCATTGGCCGATCGTTTAGCTGAAGCTTTCGCAGAACGCTTGCACGAACGTGTACGTAAAGAATACTGGGGTTATGCACAAGATGAAAATCTGAGCAATCAGGAATTGATTAAAGAAGAATACGCAGGTATCCGTCCCGCGCCAGGTTATCCTGCCTGTCCGGAACACACCGAAAAAGGAACTTTATTCCAATTGCTTGATGCGGAGAATAAAATAGGGTTACACTTAACCGAAAGTTATGCCATGTATCCAACAGCAGCGGTAAGTGGGTTTTATTTCGCGCATCCCGATTCAAGGTATTTTGGATTAGGAAAAATTACCAAAGATCAGATTGAAGATTACGCCATCAGAAAGAATATGCCGGTTGAAGAAGTGGAGCGGTGGTTAAGTCCAAATTTAGCTTATTAATATTTTCGATTTGTCGTCCTGAGTGAATAGAAGGATCTCAAACCGAAGAACATATAATTTTGATGTTTGCAGTCATCAGAAATAAGAACTGCTACAATGTTAGAGATGCTTCGTTAGCACTCAGCATGACACCCAAAAATAGGTTATGAAGATTACAGACCATATAAAAAACGCAAAGGGTAAAACCTTGTTCTCTTTTGAATTATTGCCGCCTATTAAAGGGCAAAGTATACAATGGATTTATGATGCGATAGAGCCATTATTAGAGTTTAATCCTCCTTTTATTGATGTAACTTCGCTCCGCGAGGATTACATTTATAAAGAACAGGCGAATGGTTTGCTACAAAAGGTATCTTATCGTAAGCGTCCCGGAACCATTGCCATTTGTGCGGCCATTATCCATAAATATAAAGTAGATGCCGTTCCGCATCTCATTTGCGGTGGATTTACCAAAGAAGAAACCGAAAATGCATTGATCGATTTACAGTTCTTGGGTATTGATAACGTTTTGGCTTTGCGTGGCGATGCCCGTAAGGCAGATGGGAATTTCGTGCCAACTCCCGGCGGACACTGTTATGCTACAGATTTGATCGAGCACATCAAGAACCATAACGAAGGTAAATTTTTGCACGAAGATGTAGAAACCTTTAAAAGTGATTTCTGTATCGGCGTGGCTGGCTATCCGGAAAAACATTTCGAAGCGCCTAACATGAGTACCGATTTCAAATACCTGAAAAAGAAGGTTGAAGCAGGAGCAGAGTTTATTGTTACGCAGATGTTTTTCGATAACCAGAAGTATTTCGATTTTGTAAAAAAATGCAGGGAAAACGATATCAATATTCCAATTATACCAGGCTTGAAGCCTATAAGTACCTTGTCTCAGTTAAATGTGCTGCCTAAAATATTTCACATCGATTTGCCTGATGAGTTAACGGATGCGCTATCGCACGCTAAAAATAATAATGAGGCAAAAGAAATTGGTACTGAAGCCATGATTAAACAATGTAAAGAATTGATTGATTTTGGTGCCCCGGTGTTACACTTTTACACCATGGGCCGCCCAGAGCAAACCAAAAAGATTGCTAAGGCTATTTTTTAGTCTAAAAAGCGTCGTCATTGCGAGGCACGAAGCAATCCTACAACGATCGCTAATTAACCTAGCGCTTTAAGATTGCTTCGTGCCTCGCAATGACGTATTTTTTTTGTTACTTAAATTATCATCATGAATAATCTAAATATCGACCAACAAAACCTCGATGCCATACTGACAGAAGTTAAACAACAGGGAATAGATTATTTAAACCAAATTCATGAACGGCCTACAACCAGTTCTGCTGAAGTAGAGATTGTCTGGGATTTATGCGAGCAAGGTTTTGGTACACTTGAAGCCTTAAAACAATTTAATCAACGCTTCGAGCCTATTATGGTGGCCTCATCTGGGCCAAGATACTGGGGCTTTGTAACCGGTGGAACAACTCCTGCTGCCATTGCTGGCGATTGGCTGTCGACTATCTACGATCAAAACACACAAAGCGCAAAAGGTAACGGCGACGTTTCGGCTATCATCGAACTCGAAACCATCCAGTTATTACTTTCGTTGTTTAACCTGCCCAAGGATTTTTTCGGTGGTTTTGTAACCGGAGCAACCTTATCTAATTTTACCTGCCTAGCTGTTGCAAGGCAATGGATTGGCAAACAATTTGGAAAAGATTTTGCCAGAGAAGGTATATCAGGTAAGGTAAATGTATTGTCGGCTACACCGCACTCATCAGCCATAAAATCCTTATCGATGCTTGGCTTGGGTAGTGGCAATTTTATTCAGGTAAACGTAATGCAGGGCAACCGCGAAGCGCTAGATGTTGCCGACCTTGAACTAAAAATACAAGCCTTAAATGGCGAACCTTTCATTTTAATCTCAAGTGCCGGAACAGTAAATACGGTTGATTTTGATGATTTTGAAGCCATTAATGCCTTAAAAGAAAAATATAATTTCTGGTGGCATATCGATGCAGCCTTTGGCGGCTTTGCCGCTTGTTCGCCTAAATATAATCATTTTGTTAAAGGATGGGAGCATGCCGACAGTATTACGGTTGATTGCCACAAATGGCTAAATGTACCCTATGAAAACGCAGTATTTTTCGTGAAAGAAAAACACCAATTGTTACAGGTAGAAACCTTTCAGAATTCTAATGCAGCTTATTTGGGCAATCCGATGGAAAATTTCAGTTACTTAAATTTTTTGCCAGAAAATTCCCGCCGTTTAAAGACCTTACCTGCATGGTTTACCTTAACAAGCTATGGAAAACAAGGTTATCAGGAAATTGTAGAAACTAATGTTGAGGTGGCCTTACAGTTTGCCTGTTTTATTAATGAAAATCCAAACTTCGAGTTATTGGCACCCGTACGTCTAAATACCGTTTGTTTTTCGTTGACAGATGAAAGTTTAGTTGCAACATTCCTGAATAAGTTAAACGCGGGCGGAAAAGTTTTTATGACCCCTACATTTTATAACGGGAAGAAAGGAATACGTGCTGCTTTTGTAAACTGGCGGACCTCAGCCGCTGATGTTGAGTTGGCTACTACAGCTATGCTTGAAATTCTTACAGAACTTTAACCTTAAAATTATTGTTTTAATGCTGTAGCGTTTATCTTTGCACTAATGAAATTAGATGGCCTTAAATATGTACTTATTGCCTGCATTGCGATAGCTTTTTTCTTAAAAGTAAGTGATGCGGTTTCGTATTTAAACTATTCTACCAATAATGTTGAAGTTTTATCTACAAACGATGACGCAACAGAGAAAGAAGAAAAGAAAGTAGAAACTGAATATGCGGTGCAGCAAATCGCGTTTCATGGAGCGTTATATTTCCCACTTCAAACTTCAAAAAAGGTGCTTATTCCTGATTATTGTCTTCAATTGGCCTACTTCCCTGAGGTTTTAACGCCGCCACCTTCTGTATAAGCATATTCTTTAATGTTTAAACCGTTTCGCAAAAACGGAACCAATTCTCTATTTTAAAAATTACAAATAATATATATGAAACGAGCAATTTCATTTGCAGTGCTGTTAGTCGCTGCCGCTTTAAAAATCAGTGCACAAGAAGTTGTGCAGAACAATGTTAAACCAGTAGAAAATGCCCTAAATCAGGTTACTAAGTTGCAGCCTGTAAGTTTTAGTTATGATAAAGCCTGGGCCGAAAAACTGAAGTTATCTGCTAAACCACAGTATGGTTTTGTAGGAGCTGACGCTAAAATAGCTTTTCCTGAAATTGTTTCTGTACAGGCAAAAAGTTATGCATCAGGCAAAAATGCTTTTAAAAATGCTACTATTACCAAGGTAGATTATGAGAGTTTAGTCCCGCTTTTGGTCGCCAGTATAAAGGAACAACAGCAGCAGATTGAAGCACTACAGCGCGAGCTGAAAACACTAAAATCGCAAAACACTAAGTAAAAATGAATCCCGATGAAAGTCGGGATTTTTTTATTCTCTGTTTACTTTGTATTTCGGTATTTACTGTTCGATGTGCTTAAAAAGGAATGCATAGAGAAGTATGAAATAGGAACATTGTTTTATAGATACGTCATTCCCGCGCAGGCGGGAATCTTAATGCCTGTTACTTGCATTAGGATTCCCAATCAAGTTGACAATGATCAGACTTCGAAATAACAATGTATACTTATTATCCTTTAAGCAAATAACTTTTAAATCCTTCAAAATCCACATCTAACTGATCTGCATGTTTTGGTTTACTTTCCAAAGCTTTTACCTGTTCAGGGATTTCGATTTTAGCTGCAATATCTGCAGGGAAAATATCAGGGAACTTACAAGCGTGTGCCGTAGATAAGAAAACTGCGGCACTTTGGTCTGCAGGATTTTCGTTCCTGTATTTTTCAACTGCTAAATAGGCAATCGCGGTATGCGGACAAGCTACATAGTTTAACTTGCTGTCAATTTCTTTGATCCCTTCCAATGTTTCATCATCAGTAAAACGATAAGAGGTAACCACCTTTTTGATGGCTTCTACATCCTGATTAAAAAGATCCATAATGCGTACCCAATTGCTTGGTGCCCCTACATCCATCGCGTTCGAGTAGGTTTGTGTAGATGGTTTCGCTTCATATACGCCACTCTCTAAAAAGCGCGGAACGGTATCGTTAACATTAGTAGCAGCGATAAACTGCTTAACGGGTAATCCTAATTTATAGGCCAGTAAACCTGCGCCAATATTTCCGAAATTTCCACTTGGTACTGAAAACACCACGTCTTTAAAACCTTGCTTTTTCAGCTGGGCGTAAGTATTGAAATAATAAAATGTTTGCGGAATTAATCGCGAAATATTAATCGAATTGGCAGAAGTCAATCTAAATTTCGCATTCAACTCATCATCTGCAAAAGCTTGTTTAACCAAAGCCTGGCAGTCATCAAAAGTACCTTTAACTTCAACAGCTCTGATGTTTTCGCCGTTGGTGGTTAACTGCAGTTCCTGTATCGGGCTCACTTTCCCCTCAGGGTAAAGAATAGTTACTCTGGTGTTCGGCACACCCAAGAAACCCAAAGCTACTGCGCCACCGGTATCGCCAGAAGTAGCAACCAGAACATCTAAAAGTTGTTCGCCGTCTTTTAAGAAGTAAGCCATCACACGACTCATAAAACGGGCGCCAAAATCTTTAAAGGCCAAAGATGGACCGTGGAACAATTCGAGCACAAAGGTTTTGTTATCTAATTTAACAGCCGGTGCTTCAAAATTAATAGCATCATCAATTAAAGCTTTTAAATCATCTGAAGGGATCTCATCTTTTAATAAAGTTGAAGCTACCTTGTAAGCAATTTCAGGCAGAGAATATTTTTCTATATTCTGGATGAATTCGGGGTCAAGCTGTGGGATTTCAACAGGCATATATAAGCCTTTATCCTGCGGCATGCTGTTAAAAACGGCTTCTTTGAAAGAAACACGTAAGTTTTTATTGTTGGTTGAGTATAGTTTCRTTTTTAATGAGGTTGGAGGGTTGAAAGGTTGAAGGTTGGAAGGTTTTGGATGCTTAGCCCTCCACCTTTAAAACCTCTACCTTCCAGCCTTAAGAAATTACTCTCGGTCCTTCCGCGTTAACCGGAGATACGAAAGCTTTGCTGTTAATATTTATTTTATGCAAATGTTGCTGTTGCGATTTTGTTATTTTTCTGGCTGTTTCTTCATCTTGAGTTAATGCGAAAACAGAAGGGCCTGAGCCTGAAATTCCGAAGCCGATTGCGCCGTTCTCCATCGCCAGTTTTCTCATTTCTTCAAAACCAGGTATCAAGATCGAACGTGTTGGTTCTACCAGAACGTCTTTCATGCTCCTTCCAATTAAATCAAAATCATTCATGAACAATCCACTCACTAAACCTGCAACATTTCCCCACTGGGTAACCGCATCTTTTAATGCTACTTTACTGCGGATCATTTGGCGTGCATCTTTGGTCGGTACATCTACCTCTGGATAAACAATTGCCGCATACATGCCGGCAGGCGTAGGTAAAGAAATTACATCAAGCGGTTCGTAACTTCTCACCAGTACAAAACCACCCAACAATGCAGGGGCAACGTTATCGGCATGGCCATAGCCACAGGCAAGTTCTTCGCCTTTCATGGCAAAAGGAACCAGCTCTTTAGTGGTTAATAAGTCGCCCATTAATTTGTTAATGGCAAATAAACCAGCTACTGTACTGGCCGAGCTTGAGCCCAATCCACTGCCAATAGGCATTTTCTTGTGCAGTTCAATTTCTACACCAACATCTAAACGGTTTATATGCTTTAAATAATGTTGAACACTGGCACTTACGGTATTTTTCGCTGCATCTAAAGGCAAACGGCCATCATCACCAGTAATTCTTTTGATCACCACACCAGGTGTATCGGTAAATCGCATTTCAACTTCATCACCAGGTTCGTTTACAGCGAAACCCAGTACATCGAAACCACAAACTACGTTTGCAACGGTTGCCGGAGCGAAAACTTTTATACTATTTTTCATTATTAATTGGCTTAGCTATTTGTTAAGCGTTATTTGGTTTAAATGATATTTCAAATGCACTAAGTAATCATCGATAAAAAAAGAAAGGGTGTGCATTTCTATTTTCCCATTTCCTGTGTCGCAGGTATTTTGAAGCTTTTCCTCTGGAATATTTTCAATTACCCGGCTAATCTGATAGTTTAATAACTTCCAAAGCATTATAACTTCCGCAA
>NZ_JBFTQI010000203.1:0-8166 GCF_056398925.1 Pedobacter sp. 01T416_2 | reverse complement strand
GCCTTGTTACTTTGCTAAGTTTAAAATTATGGCTTCCAGCGCTGGAAGCCACAAAAAACCGTGATTTAAAAGCAGAACTAAGTTTCTTCAAAAAAAGAGAAGCATGGATCATCATTTTGATGATCTCGATCGGAACGGGTGGATTATTTACCTGGTACAGTTATATCGCCCCTTTAATGACAGATGTTGCAGGCTTTTCGCCAAATGCAGTAACCTATATATTAATGCTGGCAGGTTTGGGCATGATGTTCGGCAATTACGTTGGCGGCCGATTGGCCGATAAATTTTCACCAGCAAAAGCGTCTGCAGCCTTGTTGCTCACCATGGTAATTACACTAACCATTGTTCACTTCGTATCCGCAAGTCAGCCACTGGCTTTAATTATGACTTTTGTTACCGGCGCCGTATCTTTTGCGTTGGCAGCCCCAATACAGATGTTAATGATCCAGAGTGCTAAGGGCTCCGAAATGCTGGCAGCATCTGCAAGTCAGGCGAGTTTTAATATTGGTAATGCTTTAGGCGCATTCTTCGGCGGGCTTCCACTAGTTTATGGATTCGATTATACTTCGCCAGCCTATGTTGGTGCAGCTATGGCTTTGGTTGGTGCTTTTTTTGCCTTCTGGTTAATTAAAAGTAATCAGGACGTAACGGAACAGGTTAAAGTGCCAGCAACTTCCTTTCACTAAAAATATTCGTCATTGCGAACGAAGCAGCACTTTGTGATGGAGCGTAGTAATCTATATTGTTACTTTTTTTAGAAAATGAAAGTTAGTGCAAGCAAAAATTTCAGTCCTGCTGTACACTGTAGCCTCGCAGAAAAAGCTCGGGCTGCCGTTCCCATCAGGTTTAAAACGAAAGGTCAGTGCGGTTAATTAAAAACCCTTCGCAATTCCTGAATGATTGGATGTGATAGTCCAAATCACTCACTCATTCAATCATTCAAAACTCAATCATTCAAAATTAGTTGCCAGTTAACTTTTTGAGGGAGATTACAAATGCTTAGATCAATAATTAAGCGTTAAGCCTGCGCCAAAGCCCATATCGCTATCATAGTGCACAGAAATGCCCATGTATTTAGTGGTAATAAATTTAAGTCCGCCCATAAACTCTTTATCACTATTTACCATAAAGCTTGCCCTTAAGCGTTTAGAAATTGGTATATCTTCCCGCATTAACTGTAAACGAACATTACCGTCGTGGTAAACTTCTGCCTGCGCTACTACCAACATAGGCAGCGTGTAGGCAAGCCCTACACTAAACATACTTCTTTTATCCTTTGTGCTTTTTTGGCCAAAAATATTGCTTTCCTGTTCGCCAGCTTCCATTTTCCGGTAGCGCCAATCGAAACCTACAAAAGGCATTAGCCACTGCATTCTATCTACATATCGGCCAATATGAGTTTCGGTTTCAAAGCCGTGCATTTTATTGTAACCTAAGCGCCATTCAGCGCCAATGCTCCAGCGCGTATTTGCCAACATGACCATACCATCGTTTCCGTTACTGGCAAAATCGTTTTCTGCCATAAAATGAAACATCCTGTCATCGGCAAAAAGTTTTCGCTGCGCCAATTTAGGGTTTGGGATTTCGGGGTTTAGCGGCGAGTTTTCATAACTAAAGATTTTACCCATCCCACTCATCATGTGGTATAAAATGTGGCAATGAAAAAACCAATCGCCACTTTCTGAAGCGCTAAACTCAATGGTATCGCGCTCCATGGGCATAATATCGAGTACATTTTTTAAAGGAGCGTAATCGCCCTGACCATTAATTACCCTAAAATCGTGCCCATGCAAGTGCATAGGGTGGCGCATCATACTGTTGTTATATAAAATGATCCGCAGGTTTTCGCCCTTTTTAATGAGGATTTTATCTTCTTCAGAAATGGTTTTATTATCCAAAGTCCAAACATAACGGTTCATGTTGCCCGTTAACTGAAACTCCATTTCGCGGGTTGGGGCTTTAGGTAAAACCGTTTTTTCAGGTGAGCGCAACATATCGTAATTTAATGTTGTCATGGGGCCTTTTGCGCTTTTGCTACTACCCATATTATGGGCTTTATGCGCATCAGCAACAACAGTATCAGTCCCAGTATCATCCAGCTCAGCATACATTACGGTATTCATATCCATCACCTGGTTCTGCATTTTCATGCCTTCCATCTGCACCAGATTACCGTTCATATCCATCATTTCGTTCATCATTTTCATGCCTTCGAAATATTTCAATTTGGGCATTTTTTGAGCCGGCACTTTTTGCCCACTACCCAGCCATAAGGAAGCAGATTTGGTACGGTCTTCGGGGGTTACCAAAAACTCGAAGCTTTTGTTTTCGGGGATGGTTACAATTACATCATAGGTTTCGGAAACAGCAATAATCAGCCTATCTACTTCTACGGGTGTTACATCGTTACCGTCGCTGGCCACTACCGTTATTTTACCACCGGCATACGTGAGCCAAAAATAGGTAGATGCCCCGCCGTTAGCAATGCGCAACCTTACTTTATCGCCTGCTTTGAGCTTGTTTGGTACCTGATATTGATTTTTTCCATTAACTAAAAATGCTTCGTAGTACACATCACTCACATCCATGGCAGTCATCCGTTTCAGTTCGTTGGTGAGCTTGGTTTTAAAGTGCCCACCTTTTATTGCTTCGACATAACTCTGTGTTGTGCCTTTTTTTATCGCGAACCAATCATTGGCATTGTGTAATCGCCTGTCTACTTCGTGGGGCATCATATTTGTCCACTCACTCAAAACAACAGGTATCGTCGGTATAGTGGGTTCTTTTCTTTTGTTTAAGATCATGGCACCGTACATTCCAATCTGCTCCTGTAAGCCCGAATGGCTATGGTACCAATGGGTACCGTTCTGTATAATCGGAAAACGGTAAACATGGGTTTTATTGGGCGCAATAGGCATTTGGGTTAAATAAGGAACCCCATCATATTGATTTGGCAAAAATAGCCCATGCCAATGCAACGAAGTTGACTCCTTTAGTCTATTATGTACATGTATTTCTGCTGTATCGCCCTCGGTAAAAGTTAGTGTTGGCATAGGTATTTGCCCGTTAACCGCAATGGCTCTTTTAGGTTTCCCGCCAAAAGTTACCGTTGTATCGGCAACATATAAATCATAGCGCACAACCCCCGGCGACTTTTTGTTGCCTAAAGTTTCCACATCACTTGCTTTGAGGGGAGCTTTTTTTGGGGCAGCTGCTTTTACCTCACTGTGCTGATGTTGGCCAAAAGTAAAACTACTGAGCAAAATACTAAGGCAACAAACTAAAATAAACTTCATTTTGTAGCGTATGTTTTATTTAAGCACCACGGCAACCTTACCACAAGTTAACATTTTACTGCCATAATACGGATTTTTTATTGCCTCGCTTTCACTTAACCAATAGCTTTTTTTCATCGGGCAATAAGCATAATAAACAGGCTTATCGTTAAGTTTTACTGCTTTTACCAAGGCATAAAAATCGGTTGACAGGGAGGTAAAATGATCTCTTTGATGTTCAATATCTTTACTTTCCGCAATGTGCTCAGCATCAAATAATATTTTATCACGCAGAACTTTCGAAGTGTTCGTTTTCTCGTTGGCTTTTATGGCGTTAATTAATGCGGTAGCCTTGGTGCCAGCCACGCTTGCATTGCTGCTAATTAAGGCATCTTTAACTTCGTAATAAGCCTGCAAAGGGTTAACCGCTGCTGCTTTTTCCTGTGCTGATACACTGCCAGCCACAATTAGTACAAGGACATTGATTGTCCATAATTTAAATAATCTTTTCATTTTGTGTTAAGTTAAATGTTATCAACCTATTTCCTGATACCAGTTAGCGAGCTGCTTATTAATTTGCTTTGCAACCAGAACAGGGTTTTATTATTATACAAAACTAGCGCTACAGCCTTTCCGGATGTTACACATTTACCGAAAATGTTTATATAATTATCGCTTGTAGTTGGGCCATGAGGTTGGCGTTAAGCGGTTAGCGTGGATTGAGCGATTTAAACAATTAACCTTTTATAAGTAAAGGTCCTTCGACTAAGCTTTCATTGACGTTATTTTGCAATTGCTTACTAATAAGATATTTGCGACATTATGCATTTCCATCCAGCCATGCCACAGCACCGCATCCCTGTTCCGCTTAAATCCGGCCTAACAAATTTTTCGGATTCTGCTGACCCAGCCACACCGCTGACCTCTAAAGAAAAATTTTCAGCCGGTGTTTTTTGTTTCTTTTTGACATCAAAAAGAAAGAGCCTTTCGGCGGCGGTGAGCCGAGGAAAGCATGAGCTGTAGGGTAAAAAATAATCAATTATACGTCGTTAATATTGATTTTTATGAAATAAATTATTCCTCATGATAGCAAATCTCAGTTTTATCTCACACCTCTCCCATCTTCCATTTCCCATATTACATTTTCCATCTTTAACCTATATTTGCACATGCTTAAAAAAGAACGCTACAAACTTTTTGTAGAACATTTTTCGGCCAAGCAGCCTGATGCAGAAACCGAGTTACATTATAATAATCCCTACCAGCTTTTAGTGGCGGTAATCCTTTCAGCACAATGCACCGATAAAAGGGTAAACATGGTAACCCCTGCGCTTTTTCAACGGTTCCCTAATGCTAAAGCGCTGGCCGAAGCTACGCCCGATATTGTTTTCGATTACATCAGAAGTATCAGCTATCCCAACAATAAGGCAAAACACCTGGTGGGTATGGCTAATATTCTGCTTAACGAATTTAACGATGTGGTGCCTTCTGGGATTGACGACTTACAGAAAATGCCAGGCGTTGGCCGCAAAACCGCCAATGTAATTGCCTCGGTAATTTACAATGCACCGGCAATGGCGGTTGATACCCATGTTTTCCGTGTGGCCAACCGTTTAGGTTTAACCAATGGTAAAACCCCACTGGCGGTTGAAAAAGATTTAGTTAAAAACCTTCCCGAGCACGATATCCACATTGCACACCACTGGCTTATTTTGCACGGACGTTACGTTTGTGTGGCCAGAAGCCCCAAATGCGATGTTTGCGAAATTACTTACATGTGCAGGTACTTCGAACGCTTAACCACTCAAAACGAAAGAGATAAACTAAAAGCCTAAAAAATTATTTTCACTTTACTATTGATATTAGCTAAAAAACATTTACATTAGCTAAATATATTAGTATTATAAATATCAACATTTAAGCATATTAGCCGATAATCGATTATATTTACGCAATCAATGAAAAAAGAAATGAGCACTGCAAATCCAGATAAATTAAAAGCCCTACAACTTACCTTAGATAAGCTAGAGAAATCTTACGGTAAAGGTACCATCATGAAACTTGGCGATTCTGCCATTGAGCCAATAGATTTTATTTCTACAGGATCGATCAGTTTAGATATTGCTTTAGGTATTGGCGGTATCCCAAAAGGCCGTGTAATAGAAATCTATGGTCCGGAATCTTCTGGTAAAACAACTTTAGCCACACATATTATTGCCGAAGCACAAAAAAAAGGCGGTATTGCTGCTTTTATCGATGCAGAGCATGCTTTTGATCAGTTTTATGCAAAGAAACTAGGTGTTGATACCGATAACCTTTTAATCTCTCAACCAGATAATGGTGAGCAGGCATTAGAAATTGCTGATAACTTAATCCGTTCGGGTGCTATTGATGTAATTGTAATTGACTCTGTTGCCGCTTTGGTTCCTAAAAGTGAAATTGAAGGCGAAATGGGCGATAGTAAAATGGGWTTACACGCCCGTTTAATGAGTCAGGCGCTACGTAAATTAACCGGAACAATTTCGAAAACCGGATGTTGCTGTATTTTCATTAACCAATTACGTGATAAAATTGGTGTAATGTTCGGCAACCCTGAAACCACAACCGGTGGTAATGCGTTGAAATTTTATGCATCGGTACGTTTAGATATCCGTCGTATATCACAGATCAAAGATTCTGATGAAGTTTCCGGTAACCGTGTGAAAGTAAAAATCGTTAAAAATAAAGTGGCTCCACCTTTCCGCATTGCAGAATTTGATGTAATGTTTGGTGAAGGTATTTCTAAAAACGGAGAGATTGTAGATTTAGGTGTTGACTTCGGCATCATCAAAAAAGCAGGCTCTTGGTACTCTTACGGAGATACCAAACTTGGCCAAGGTAGAGACGCCGTAAAACAATTGTTAAGCGACAACCCTGAACTTGCAGAAGAATTAGAAATTAAAATTAAAGCCGAAGTAACCGGCGATAAATTGGCTGAGAAATAAGCCTATCTTAAATTCAATAATATTAAAAACGCCCTGCTAAATATTTTTAGCAGGGCGTTTTGCTTTATATGTTATAATATTTTATAGCACAGGCCTTTATTGAAAAGGCACCGTTATTAATTCTGGCTAAAAATGGCGTTAAAATCTTTGGTTACATACACAATTACMAAAAGTGCGGCAATAACCAAAGCACCTAAAATAATCACCCCCCAGCTTCCTTTTAGTTTGTTTTTGTCATTTCTGATCAACCAATATAAAATACCGATTAGCGGTATCGCGCAAACAATCCAAAATATTAACGATGCTCCAGTCATATATATAAATTCAATTTAAACAATTCTCATTGCCAGTTTTCAATTGGCGGTTTACAGTTTTTTGCCACGGAAGCACAGAAACACGGAGGTACATTGCCTTAACCACCGTAGTAAGATTGCTTCGTTCCTCGCAATGACGAACGAGGGAATTAACCGGTTTTCAGTTGCCAGTTTACCGTTAACAGTCAACTACTCTAGGCAATTAACTATTTACTAATGAACCAATGACCAATGAACCAAAATTAAAACTCCATTCTCGCCATTGGCGAAACATCCTGTCCTACGAAATCCTGTTTCAGGTATTTCTGGTAGCCTGCTATGGCAATCATCCCTGCATTATCTGTACAGTATTGAAAAGCGGGGATATATACCTTCCAGCCCAGTTCGTCGGCTGTTTGCTGTAATCCATTTCTTAAACCGGAGTTCGCCGAAACACCTCCTGCAATAGCAATTTCATTAATTCCGTATTGTTTTGCCGCTTTCTTTAACTTATTCAGCAAAATTTGCACAATGCTATGTTGAACCGATGCGCAAATATCATCTAAATTTTCGGCAATAAAATTATGGTTCTCTTTTTCCTGCTTCCTGATAAAATACAGGATAGAAGTTTTAAAACCACTAAAGCTAAAATTCAGATCGGCAATTTGCGGTTCGGCAAATTTAAAGGCCAAAGGATTTCCATGCTGTGCATGTTTATCGATCAGCGGCCCTCCCGGATAAGGCAAAGCCAGTAATTTAGCAGTTTTATCAAAAGCTTCACCCGCAGCATCATCCAATGTTTCGCCAATTATTTCCATATCAAAGTAATCTTTTACCAGCACAATCTGTGTGTGCCCGCCCGAAACGGTTAAACAGATAAATGGAAAACCTGGCTTAGGATCATCAATAAAGTGCGCTAAGATGTGCGCATGCATATGATTAACAGAAATTAAAGGTATATTTAAAGCTAATGCAAAAGATTTTGCAAAAGAAACACCAACCAGTAACGATCCTAAAAGGCCGGGGCCACGTGTAAAAGCGACAGCATTAATGTCCTGTTTTGTAACTTTAGCATTAATTAAAGCTTGTTGTACGGCAGGCACAATATTTTGTTGATGTACCCTTGAAGCTAATTCAGGTATAACACCACCATAATTTTGATGAATTGTTTGGTTTGCAATAACATTGGCAGTAATTTTGCCGTTGTTACAAATAGCAACGGATGTATCATCGCAAGAAGACTCGATAGCAAGTATAACAGACAAATTATTAATATTTAAGCTGCAAAATTATTAAAAAACTATTTAAAATACTCCTTTGGGTAATCGCATCAATAATTCTGCTGTTTGCGCTTCTTATTTTTTCGCTACAATTTAAGCCTGTTCAAACTTATTTTGCGCAGAAGGCTGCCGCATATTTATCTAAAGAGCTTAAAACCACCGTATCAATCAAGAGTCTCTACATCAAGCCATTTAAATCTATTGTACTCGAAGATTTATTGGTTTTAGATTTACAAAAAGACACTTTACTAAGCACACCACAATTTATGGTGGATATTAATCAATTATCCATTGATAAAAAGATCATTGATATCAATACCCTTCAAATTAACAA
>NZ_JBFTQI010000202.1:0-8900 GCF_056398925.1 Pedobacter sp. 01T416_2 | reverse complement strand
CACCATCAGCACCTGCTAAGCCTGCCCTATCCAAACAAAATACTACGTTCAATTTTTGAATGGCTACATCATGAATCACCTGATCGTAGGCCCTTTGCATAAAGCTTGAATAAATATTGCAAAACGGAACCAATCCTTGAGTGGCCAGGCCAGCCGAGAAAGTCACGGCATGTTGCTCTGCGATACCTACATCGAATGCACGTTTTGGCATCGCTTTCATCATAATATTTAACGATGATCCTGATGGCATAGCAGGTGTAATACCTACAATTTTATCGTTCGCCTCAGCCAGCTCGACCATGGTATGTCCGAAAACATCCTGGTATTTTGGTGGTTGTGGCTTGTCTGGAATACTTTTTTTGATTTCGCCGGTAATCTTATCGAAAAGACCTGGAGCATGCCACTTGGTCTGATCTTTTTCTGCCAGTGCAAAACCTTTACCTTTTACGGTAATACAGTGTAAAAGCTTAGGGCCAGGAATAGCAGATAAATCTTTTATGGTCTGCGCTAAACGTTTTACATCGTGCCCRTCAACAGGACCGAAATACCTAAAGTTTAAAGCTTCAAATAAATTACTTTGTTTAAGTAAGGTTCCTTTAATGCTTTTCTCAATTTTCTTAACGTACTTATGTGCGTTAGGGCCTAGTTTAGAAAGCCCTGCGAGTACATGAGAAATATCATCACGGAAACGGTTGTACGATTTTGAAATGGTGATGCTGGTTAAATATTCCTTAAGTGCACCCACATTCGGATCGATAGACATGCAGTTATCATTCAGGATTACCAGCACATTGCTGTTTTCGATCCCTGCATGGTTTAATCCTTCAAAAGCTAAACCAGCTGTCATGGCGCCATCACCGATAACAGCCACATGCTGTCTGTCTGTTTCGCCTTTTAATTGCGAAGCCACCGCCATACCCAAAGCGGCCGAAATGGAAGTAGAAGAATGGCCTACACCAAAGGTATCATACTCACTTTCCGAAATTTTTGGGAAACCGCTAATACCGCCGTATACACGATTGGTATGGAATAAATCCCTACGGCCGGTTAATATTTTATGTCCGTATGCCTGGTGGCCTACATCCCAAACCAACTTATCGTAAGGGGTATTTAATGCATAGTGTAAGGCTACTGTTAATTCAACAACACCTAAACTGGCGCCAAAATGGCCACCGTTAACACTAACAACATCAATGATATACTGTCGTAATTCCTGGCTTATTTGTTCTAAGTCAGAATCGCTATATTGCTTTAAATCAGCGGGATAGTTGATTTTAGATAATAGGGGGCCAGCTTTTACTTGCATTCGAAATTTATGGTAAAAAACAAGATACAAAGTAAGGCAAATTTGTTTTAATATAGAAGAGAAAAATAGTGGTTTATTATTGAGCGTTAAGCGGTTGGCGGTGAGGGCTTAGCGGATGCAGGTTAAGGGGTAGGGTTTAACGGTTAAGATTGTTTGGGACTAAAAATTTTCATTATGTTTGTCTCTTCACATRCAGGCAGAGAATTTTGAAATAAAACTTCCGGTATTCGAAGGGCCCTTCGATTTGTTGCTGTTCTTTATAGAGCGGGATGAACTTAATATCCAGGATGTGGAGATTGCCAAAATCACCAACGACTTTTTGGCCTATATCCATCAGCTCCTAGCTTTAAATGTAGAAGTTGCCAGCGAATTTATCTTAGTGGCTGCAACGTTGATGCGCATTAAATCTAAAATGCTTTTGCCAAGGATTGAGGTTGATGAAGCCGGAAATGAAATTAATGCTGAACAAGACCTTATTGCAAGGCTTATCGCCTATAAGCAGTTTAAATCTGCAGCAGAAGAAATGAAAGTTTTTGAAGAGGAACGGTTTAAACAAGATCAGCGGGGTAATATTGCATATGATTTAACCCTGGCCGCTGCATCTTCCAGTCATCAGGATGAACTTTTATCATTGGATCTCTATAAACTTTTAACCGTTTACCACCGAACGATGCAGAAATATGAGCTGCGCAGCGAAGAGGTTAAACACACCGTGGTACAATATCCTTACACTATCGAGCAGCAAAAACACTTTATTGCGAATTTGCTCGATATCAATAAACAGATCGATTTTGCTTTAGTGCTTAAAAATTCGGATAATAAAGTGCATTTCGTTTATAATTTCCTGGCTATTTTAGAAATGTTGCAGCAACAAATCATAGAGATAACCATTGGGAGCGGCTTTAACAACTTTAATGTGAAAGCATTATCCTAATACGGCCTAAATTAAATTTGAATTTCTTACTTTTGCAAAAAAAATACAAACCTCATATAATGATGACACGCGACAACCAAATTTTTGAACTTATTGATAAGGAGTTAAACCGCCAAGAGCATGGTTTAGAGCTTATTGCATCAGAAAACTTTGTAAGCAAGCAGGTAATGGAAGCTGCCGGATCGGTACTAACCAATAAATATGCTGAAGGCTTACCAGGAAAACGTTACTATGGCGGTTGCCAGGTAGTGGATGTAGTAGAGCAAATTGCTATCGATAGAGCAAAAGAGTTGTTCGGTGCAGCATGGGTAAACGTTCAGCCGCACTCTGGCGCACAAGCTAACGCAGCAGTAATGCTTGCCGTTTTGCAGCCAGGCGATAAAATATTGGGATTTGATCTTTCTCATGGAGGTCACTTAACGCATGGCTCGCCTGTTAACTTTTCGGGTAAACTATATCAGCCTTTATTTTATGGGGTAGAAAAAGAAACCGGATTAATTGACTATAAAAAATTAGAAGAAGTTGCTTTAGCCGAAAAACCTAAATTAATTATCTGCGGTGCATCTGCTTATTCCCGCGAGTGGGATTACGCTTTTATCCGTGCAGTAGCTGATAAAATCGGTGCTTTGGTTTTGGCCGATATTTCTCACCCTGCAGGTTTAATCGCAAAAGGATTGTTGGCTAACCCACTTCCACATTGCCATATTGTAACCACTACAACCCACAAAACTTTACGTGGCCCACGTGGGGGTATGATTATGATGGGACAGGATTTCGAAAATCCATGGGGATTAAAAACACCTAAAGGTGAAACCCGTTTAATGAGTAACCTGCTCGATATGGCGGTTTTCCCTGGTACACAAGGTGGTCCGTTAGAGCATATTATTGCGGCTAAAGCAATTGCTTTTGGCGAAGCTTTAAGCGAGGAGTACGGAACGTACATTAAACAAGTTGCAGCTAATGCACAGGCAATGGCCAAAGCATTTGTAGCTAAAGGATATGGCATTATTTCTGGTGGCACAGATAACCACTTGATGCTGATCGATCTTCGAAATAAAAATATTACTGGTAAAGTAGCTGAAAATGCTTTAGAGAAAGCAGAAATTACAGTGAACAAAAACATGGTTCCTTTCGATGATAAATCGCCATTTGTAACTTCAGGTATCCGTGTAGGTACTGCCGCAATTACTACCCGCGGTTTAAAAGAGACTGAAATGCAGAAGATTGTAGATTTAATCGACCAGGTTTTAACCAATCCGGAAGATGAAGCTAACCTAAATAGTGTAAAAGCTGAGGTGATTAAGTTGGTAAGTGCTTTCCCATTATATAAATAAAATTATACACTCACTCGGCTAGAGTGGCAATAAGACAAGCAGTTACATTAATTTGTAACTGCTTTTTTTTGTGAAGTAAGTTTTTCGCCCTAATGATGCAAAACAAACGTTTGTTTTATATATTTGACCAATAAAATGATGTAACTTATGTGTGGAATAGTAGGCTATATTGGCTACAGAGAAGCCTGGCCAATTGTATTGAAAGGTCTTAAAAGATTAGAATACCGGGGTTATGATAGTGCTGGTATTGCACTGATGAACGATAGTGGTCAGCATATTTATAAAAAGGCTGGAAAAGTAGCTGTTTTAGAAGAATATGCAGAAGACAAAGATAAGTGTGGTACAATTGGTATGGGACATACGCGATGGGCAACTCATGGCGTGCCTTCCGATCGAAACTCTCATCCCCACACATCAAATGGCGGGAAGCTGTCTATTATCCATAATGGAATTATCGAAAACTACGCCACCTTAAAAGAAGAATTGACTAGTCGTGGCCACGAGTTTAAAAGCGATACGGATACAGAGGTATTAATTCACCTGATTGAAGAAATCCAGGAAATTGAAAATATTGATCTTTTAGAAGCAGTTCGTTTGGCTTTGCAGGAAGTGAACGGTGCCTACGCCATCGTGATTATGGATAAAGAACACCCTGATCGTTTAATTGCTGCGAGGAAAGGAAGTCCGATGGTAATTGGCGTTGGAGCAGGAGAATATTTTATTGCCTCTGATGCTACCCCGATTATTGAGTATACTAAAACCGTAATTTATTTAAAGGATGGCGAAATCGCCCTGATTACCAAAAATGACCTTTTAGTTAAACAATTGGATAACGTAGTGCAAACCCCTTTAATTCAAGAGCTACAGCTAAAACTAGAGATGTTGGAGAAGGGTGGCTTTGATCACTTTATGCTTAAAGAAATTTATGAGCAGCCACGTTCAATTAAAGATTGTATGCGTGGACGTATTTATCCTGAAGAAGGAAAAGTTCAGCTTGGCGGGATCAAAGAATTTGCAGAGAAATTAAAAAATATAGACCGGATCATTATTGTGGCCTGCGGAACATCGTGGCATGCAGGTTTGGTTGGCGAATACCTGATCGAAGAATATGCCCGTATACCTGTAGAGGTGGAGTATGCTTCAGAATTCAGGTATAGAAATCCAATTATCACCGAAAAAGATGTGGTAATTGCCATTTCACAATCCGGCGAAACTGCTGATACCATGGCGGCCATCGAGATGGCTAAAGAACGTGGAGCAACTATTTTTGGGATCTGTAATGTTGCGGGGGCTTCCATCCCGCGTTTAACCCATGCCGGCGTTTACACCCATGCTGGTCCAGAAATTGGCGTAGCTTCAACAAAAGCATTTACTGCCCAGGTAACGGTTCTAACCTTGATGGCCTTTTACATGGCGCAGCAAAAAGGAACCATTACCACCTCAAAATTAATCGAGCTTTTAACCGAACTGGACCATATCCCTGAAAAAATTCAGGTTGCTTTAGAATCGAACGATCTGATCAAAGAAGTTGCAGAAAAGATCAAAGATTCTACCAACTGTTTGTTCTTGGGAAGAGGTAGTGGTTTCCCTGTGGCCTTAGAAGGTGCCTTAAAGCTTAAGGAAATTTCTTACATCCATGCAGAGGGTTATCCTGCAGCAGAAATGAAGCATGGGCCTATCGCTTTAATTGATGAAGAAATGCCGGTGGTTTTTATTGCTACGCAGAATTCATCATACGAAAAAGTGATCAGCAATATACAAGAAGTAAAAGCAAGAAAAGGTAAAGTGATTGCGATTGTAACCCAGGGAGACACGGAGGTGAAGAAAATGGCCGATTACTGTATCGAAATTCCTGATGCTAATGAAGCCTTTTTACCACTTATAGCAACTATTCCACTTCAGTTATTATCGTATCATATTGCAGTGATGCGTGGTTGTAATGTAGATCAGCCTAGAAACTTAGCTAAATCGGTAACTGTAGAATAATTTTATAACAAACAAATAACCTGAATTCGATAATTAAATACTGATTGATATCTAAACTCAGTTTTGGGTTAAATCGGTCGTCACCCTGAATTTATTTCAGGGTCTTTCCTGCCAAAAAGGATGCTGAAACAAGTTCAGCATGACGATGAGATTAGGAATAAACCTTGTCTGATAGTTATTTTTACAATTTAATAATCGAACTCAGGTAAATAGATAAAGCTTTGCATTAATTTGTAGCCACTTTTTTGGTTATAGGCGTATTCAAATAATTTATATATTTTGATATTGATGAATTAAAACGGCAGGGGGGAAAGCGGGGCTGCAGGCTGCCATAGGTACCAATGCTAAATTCTAAAGAAATAAATCTTGTTGGAGATTAAAGCGATGTTAAAAAAAATAGCTTAAAAATTTAGTGGCAACCCTATAATCTTAAAATCTTGGTAAAAGTAAAGGGCCGATATTCTTAGAAGAAATATCGACCCTTACCATCTAAATTAACGCTCTCGAATATATAAACGGAAATTATCGCCGTTTTGTTTTGAGAAAATAAAAAAAAATAAATTATTTCTCGTAACTGCCTAAGGTTGAGGGATAAATTCTTGCATTTCCTTTCGCATCCTGATTAAGGTAATTAAAGAAATACGGATCAGTACTTAAATCAGCTCCCTTTTTTCTGACGATGCTACCGGGAGATACTCGAAAATCTTCTAGATCTTGATTAATGAAAAGAGGATCGGTATTTAAAATGTTGCCATTGTTGCTGTAAGCGCTGTTGGTAGATCGGATTAAATTGCTCCATAAATTGAATTGCACTATTGCAGACGTTTTCTTTTGGATATCCAATTCATTCGTTAAACTCCCCCATATGATATTATTGGTTAAATCTACCTGAAGTTTGTTATAAGCATTTGCCGATAAATAATCTGAAAAACTCAGAGAGGCAGTTTTACGCGGGAAATTTGAGTTGTAACCAGCAAAAGTATTCTGTTTTAAGTTGTAATTCCCTCCCCCTACTGCATATATTAAGTAATTTCCGCAGTTATACATCACATTATTAAATGCAAGCAGTTCCGAGTGGTAGCCAATGTAAGCCGCCACCTGCATGTTTTTAATTATACTGTTGCTTAAAATTAATTTGGGGTTGTTGTTAATGGCCAAAGAATCGGAGGTAATGCCAACAGATGCATTTTTGATGATCGCATTTTTAATAAGTCCACATCCAGTCCGTTTTAAGAAAATCCCTTTCCATTGCCCAGGCTCATCACTATATATGTATTCCAGCCTATCGCTACAAAATAGTACAGGTTCAGCAAGGCTGCCATTAACCACTAGATTCCCTTCTATGTTTAAATTTGCATCCTTGTGAAAATAAATTTTAGTTCCAGGTTGGATCGTTAGTGAGCCCCCGCTCTTAACAGTTAACGATCCATTAATAATGTAGGGTAGAGCTTTTGTCCAGATGGTATTGGCATTAATTGTCGATTCGTTAACAAATACAGCATTCTGTCCATAAGCTAAAAGCTGAATTACCTGTTTATTCCCATTTGTATTTAATATGATAGAATCTTGAACCAGAAAGGGCAGGTTAGTTGAATTTGGATTGATCGAAACTTTGACAAAGAGGTTTATAGAATCCCGGCCGTTTATAATGAGATCATTTTTGCTCTGCGTTTGCTCCCCGTTAATGTTAATGCTAAAAGCCGAAGTATTGCCACCTGATAATCTGATTTCGGAAACTTTAACCGCATCATTATTTTTGTTGACAATCTTTATTCTTTTAGTTGTTGATCCTACTGAAGTAAAGATGGTATCAAATAATACTTCTTTATTAGAGATGTTTAGTTTAGCATTCATATCTGTGGTTATACGCTCCCCTTTCCGGCAAGCTGAACCAATGAATAAAATTAAAAGCACTAAACCAATATTTAAACGCATAAATCAAACTTAGAAAAATGTTTGGCTACTTACAATAGCGCTTAAACCGTGTAACAGTAATTATTCTGCAAAGGCAAGCGCTGCAATGCTCACTTTTGCCGCCCCAATAGCTAAGAGTGTATTGGCGCAGGCTTCAAGCGTTGCCCCAGTGGTAATTACATCGTCAACCAGTAAAATATGTTTACCAATTATATCTTCAGCAGAATTTACCTGAAAAACATCTTTCATATTTTCATACCGGTTATACCTGCTTTTTTTAGTTTGACTCTCCGTTGAAGTAGTCCGGATAAGGTGATCTTCACTAATATCTATTCCCATTTGTGTTGCAATTCCTTTTGCAATAAAGCTACTTTGGTTATAACCCCTAATCTTATATTTTTTACGATGTAAAGGAACTGGGATAACCATGTTGATATCTTGATAAAGAATTCCGGTTTTTAGCCAGTCAGAAGTCCATTGTTTAACCAAAAGCATCTAACTAATTTATAAAATATTTTTGATTTCCGAAGTTTAAGAGGCCAAGGCGATGGAAAGGGCTTCGGAACACTAGAGATTGAATTTTTAATCTTTTTTAGCAAAGCAGGTTCTTACTACTATATAGGTATGATTTCAGTAAATAACTTCCGAGGTTTAAAAGAGCGGGGTGTAAGGATAACTTCGGAAGTTTGCCTAGTGGTAKATTGTTTGTGATTTTTAGGAAAGCAGGTTCAGTACTACTATGAGGGTTTGTTCCCGCTTTTCATTGCAAGTCCTCGCTGCGCTGTGGGCTTTCCATTGCAATCGGGTTTATTCTGCAGGGTCTTCCGAAGTTTCGGAGGGCCAAAGCTCAGGAAAAACTTCGGAAGTCTAAGGGCAGGGGAGTGCATAAACATTATTTGTTCCAGAAAGTTTTGCCCACTGCAACATTTTTTCTGTCTGAAAACCATGTGGTTAACAGAATCCTTTCGTTGATCCGTAAAAAAGCTTTGCGTTAGTGTTAATTTTTTCTACTTTTGCATCCCGCTTCGGAGGAAGGGTTTTGAATGAAAGGATGGCGCAGGGGATAATGAGAGCGGGATTTATTTTAAAATAAATGTTGCGGAAGAGGAAAAGATTGCTACCTTTGCAGCCCGTTCGGGAATGACGGAAAGCTGGTTAACATCAGCGTATTGAAAAGAGGGGAATAGGAAAAAGAGGGGGTTAAAAAAATAAAATTTATTTTATTTGTGATTCCGGAAAAGATCCTTACCTTTGCACTCCCAACGATAAGGAAGGGTAAAAGAATCGGAACGGCGGATGTCGGGAAGATAGAAAAAAAAGATTGAGATAAACAGAAACACAGGAGAGAGGAAGAAGACTTTCCGCAACTGAAGTTTAACGATATATAAGTGATCGGCCGCGAGGTTTACCAGATCAACAAGTTCTT
>NZ_JBFTQI010000201.1:0-8237 GCF_056398925.1 Pedobacter sp. 01T416_2 | reverse complement strand
GAGAATACCATTGCTAGGCCCAACTGGATAATGGCCGAAAACACAAACTGGTAAAATAGATTTAAGAAAATATATTGAGGCTTACCACTATGTTTCTTCGAATAAATGGTGCCGATTGTCCAACCTGAAACCGCAATTACCAATGATAAAATCCCATTCCGGTAACCTGGTTCAAGCAAATCATTCAAACCATCTCTAAAAATAAAAACAATACCTAAAAAACCGATAAAAACGCCAATGAACCCCTTTAAACTGGCCTTTTGAATCCCTAGAAATACGCATCCGAGAAATACGAGCAAGGGAGATGTGGCATTAATTAAAGATGCCAATCCACTTGGAATAGTCTTTTCGGCAACGGTTGTCATGCCATTTGCAATTACCACCATTAAAATAGACAATAAGATCTGTCGTTTAAAACTCGTCCACCCAATCCATTTTAATTCCTTCTGTTTAATTAACAGAACCAATATAATTATCGAAGCGACAGATTGACGAATGGCTGTTACATACCAGGCCGGAATGCTTTCTACGGCAATTCTTATTCCTAAATATGTTGTGCCCCATATTAAGGCCACGCCAAATAGGGCGAGAATGAGTTTAATATCTATTTTTGATTTCATGATTGATATATGTTTAACCACAGATGAACACGGATAAACACAGATATTTTAGAGATTATAGCCGTTGAGCATTCTTTTTATTTCAACTCTTGGCTTACCAAAATTTATGATTAAACCACAGCGTCTATTACAAGCAATCAAATAGTTCATTAGCTGTGCCTGATGGATATCCGTTATTACTTTAGCTGTTTTTAGTTCAACAACAACTTCATTTTCAATAAACAAGTCGACAAAATAATCTCCTACAACTTGATCATCATAGAAAACCTGCAATGCGTGTTGTTTTGTGACGATTAATCCAGCCTTTTTAATTTCAATGAATAATGCATTTTCATACACTTTTTCTAAAAAACCACTTCCTAAAGTATTTGAAACTTTATATGCAGCTCCAATTATTTTTTCGGTGATCTCATTTAGATTATCCATTAAACCAATTTATAAAAAATATTTCGGCACTAGTGTGTTGAAAAACCCAAATCTGTGTTTATCCTTTTTATCTGTGGTTAATTAATTCAGCATCAATTAAGATCTGCTCCATTTCTTTTTGAAGTTTCAACGCTTCTTCCCTGGCCTTTTCTGCAAAATCTTCTCCCTGGCTGGCATAGATAATGCCTCTCGAAGAATTAATCAGCAAACCGCATTGTGAATTTAGGCCATACTTGCACACTTCATTTAAATCTCCTCCCTGTGCGCCAACACCTGGTACTAAAAGAAAGTGATTCGGTGCTAATTTACGTACATCACCAAAAGCTGCGCCGCGGGTTGCTCCTACCACATACATCATCTGTTCATCTGTAGCCCAGGTTTGCGATGTTTTAAGCACTTTTTCGAAAAGTTTATCTTCGCCAATTTGCTGCAATTGAAAATCGGCATGGCCAGCATTCGAGGTTAAAGCCAAAAGAATTACCCATTTACCTTTAAAAGTTAAAAAAGGCGTTACCGAATCGCTACCCATGTAAGGTGCTACGGTAACCGAATCGAAACTCATGTCTGATGATGCGGCATTGAAAAAGGTTTCGGCATACATGGCAGAAGTATTGCCAATATCGCCACGTTTGGCATCAGCAATAGAAAAAATATCCTGAGGAATATATTTCCAGGTTTCGATCAAAGTTTCCCATCCCTTCTTTCCATAACACTCATAAAAGGCAGTATTCGGCTTATAAGCTACACACAAATCTTTTGTGGCATCAATAATCTGTTTATTGAATTCCAGAATCGGATTTTCATACTTCAATAAGTGTTTCGGTATCTTATCTAACGAAGAATCTAATCCGACACATAAAAATGAACGTTTTTTTTGTATCTGCTCGAAAAGTTGTTGCTTTGTCATATATGGGCTTATTTGCTGCAAATATGAAGATTTTTAAGTTTTCTGAGCGATAAAATAATGCTCACATTAATTATTTTTATAAACATTTTAAACTTTTGCTTGCAGATTACGTTTCAAATACATACAATTGCAATATAATTTCTCAACCGTTTATCTGAATATCCCAGAAAAATTTATCAAGACTTGTTTTTTGTTACCATTTTTTAAAAGCACATTTTGCTTTTTATTCAGCTTGTAAACAATTATGAAACAATTTGAGCATTTTCCATAATGAACTCATTTAATGTTTTATAGCCTTAAGAATTTATACACAATGAAAAGCCAGGCCTACACTAACACAAATATATTTAAGCCTGTGTAGATTTATAACAGAAAACATCCGTTATAAACAAATGAAAAATTTCTTGAAACATATATATTTAGAATGTTTAGTAAAACAGAATTAAATGATAAGCTCACAACAGAATTACGTGAGCTAGCAAAAAGCTATGGCATTGAAGGTGCCGACTCCCTAAGAAAAATCGACCTTGTTGAAGTACTTTTACACCAACAAGAAATTATAAATGCTGCTAAAGCCGGTGCAGACCCTTATAGCGAAATCGAACCTATTGCAGCTGCACCTAAAACCAAAACTGCAAAAGCACCAAAAGTTGCCGCAGCTGCAGCAGCCGCTTCTACAGTGGCAGCTGAAAAACCAGCTACTACAGCCGATAAGCCTGTTAAAAAAAGAGCAAGGTTAACGAAAGATGAGCCTGCAGCGCCAATTGAAAGAAGAAGAGACACTGTAACGTTATTTGACGAGCCTCAACATCAACAACAGCCAGAAAGACAACCAGACAGAATTATTGAATCTGAAGAAAGTGTAAAACCAATCTCAGCTTTAATAGAAGAAAGTGCAGAAGTACTTCCGGCAGCTCCGAAACAAAAACAAGAGCCTAAAGAAAAACAGGAAAAACCACAGCGCGACGAAAACCGCCAGCAAAAACAACCAGGCGGTGGCAATCACCACAAAAACGAAAACAGTTACTCCAACTTGGATTTCGATAACGTAATTACAAATGAAGGTGTTTTAGAAATTATGCCTGATGGTTACGGTTTCTTGCGCTCTGCAGATTACAACTATTTAACTTCTCCTGATGATATTTATGTATCGCAGTCTCAGATAAAACTTTTTGGTTTGAAAACCGGTGATACGGTAAAAGGTAGCATCCGTCCGCCAAAAGAAGGCGAAAAATATTTCCCGCTGGTTCGCGTAGAAACCATTAACGGCAGAATTCCTGCTGAGGTTCGCGACCGTGTTCCTTTCGATTATCTGACTCCACTTTTTCCAACAGAAAAATTAAATTTATTTACGGATAACAGCAATTATTCTACCCGTATTATGGATTTATTTACACCAATTGGTAAAGGGCAGCGTGGTTTAATTGTTGCACAACCAAAAACAGGTAAAACCAACCTGCTTAAAGAGGTTGCAAATGCAATTGCTAAAAACCACCCGGAAGTTTATTTAATTATCTTATTAATTGATGAGCGCCCGGAAGAGGTTACCGATATGGCCCGTAGTGTAAGAGCAGAGGTAATTGCCTCAACTTTTGATGAACCAGCCGAACGCCATGTTAAAATTGCCAATATTGTTTTAGAGAAATCGAAACGTTTGGTAGAAAGTGGACATGATGTGGTAATCCTTTTAGACTCGATTACTCGTTTGGCCAGAGCTTACAATACAACAGCACCAGCATCAGGTAAGATATTATCAGGTGGTGTTGATGCAAACGCATTACACAAGCCAAAACGTTTCTTCGGTGCGGCACGTAACATCGAAAATGGGGGTTCATTAACCATTTTAGCTACTGCATTAACCGATACAGGTTCTAAAATGGATGAAGTGATCTTCGAAGAATTTAAAGGAACAGGTAACATGGAGCTACAATTAGATCGTAAATTATCTAACAAACGTATCTTCCCTGCAATTGATATTACGGCTTCAAGTACCCGTCGCGATGATTTATTGTTAGATAGAGATATTTTGCAACGTGTATGGATTTTACGTAACCACCTTGCTGATATGAACAGTCAAGAGGCGATGGAATTTGTTCAATCTCAAATAAAAGGAACAAAAAGTAACGAAGAGTTCTTAATTTCGATGAACAGCTAAATAAGTTTGGCGTTTGGGGTTTGGAGTAATGCGTTTCAAACCCCATGCSCTTAGCGCCCAACCCCATGCTAAAAAAACATCTCCCTAATGCGATTACCTGTGCAAACCTTTTTTCAGGTTGTATCGGAATCGTTTTTGCATTTAAAGGCAATTTAGAAACCGCAGCCTATTTCGTTATTTTCTCCGGAATTTTTGATTTTTTTGACGGTATGGTTGCGCGTTTATTAAATGTAAAATCGGCAATTGGAAAAGATCTTGATTCTTTGGCAGATATGGTAAGTTTTGGGTTCTTACCGGGAGTAATCATGTTTCACTTATTAAAGGCAAGCGATTATTCATCTGAATACCTTCCTTATCTTGGATTTATCATTACTATTTTTTCGGCACTTAGACTGGCCAAATTTAACAATGATACGAGGCAAACAGAAGATTTTATTGGTTTGAATACGCCTATGAATACTTTGTTTATCTGTTCTCTACCTTTTATTGCCAATGATTATCCTCAGGTTATTGGTTCTAGCATTTTACTGATTGCCATTACAGCAATTACAAGTTTTTTACTGGTGAGCGAAATCAAAATATTCTCTTTAAAATTCAGCGATTTAAGCTGGGCGAAAAATAAAATTAAATTTATCTTCCTTATCCTATCGGCTATATTAATTGCTTTTCTAAAATTTGCAGCAATTCCTTTTGTACTGGTATTATATATCGCTTCATCTTTTCTGCATTTTAAGGGAGCAACTCCAAATAAATAATCCTGAGAGATAATTTATTTCATAAAAGTCAATATGAATGACAGGGGATTTTAATGAATTAATATATTGTGCGGAATCGTCATTCCCAACTTGATTGGGAACCACGAAGTGCTCATGAATGCCTCTGAAAAAAGGAAAATTTATGAATAATCGTAATGCAATAAGCTTTAAGATTCCCGCCTGCGCGGGAATGACGACCCTTATATTGGAATCTGTCAATGGCAGTGTAGTCGAAGGGCCTCTTTTTTTCGTTTCATAAGTTTTAAAAGCCTTAATAGTATTTGTAAAGTACGAGCTGGGCGATCCTAATATAAACCTTTGTCACCTTCGTATGCCGTAGAATTTGATGCGCTACAGTTTTTTAACCTCAAGCGGATCTGTAATATTTCTGCAAATATCGAGCATCGTTTCTCTCAACAGTGGATGTATCACCTCTGGTGCAATCTCAGCCAAAGGCTCCATTACAAATTTTCTATCCTGCATATGGGGGTGAGGTACCTGAAGTTTATCCGGAATATTGATAATTTCATCTCCAAAAAGGATCAGATCGATATCAATTAACCGTTCTCCCCATTTATCTTTTCTTACCCTGCCCAATTCCTGTTCGATACTTAATGCATGCGCTAAAACTTCWAGCGCCGTTAAACGGGTTCRTAAACTCACAGCTTGATTCAAAAAAGAAGGTTGGTCGGTTTTACCCCACGCAGCGGTTTCATAAAGAGATGAGATGGCTATCACATGACCAATTTTATCGTTCACCAGTTCGATGGCCTTTTTCAAATTCGCCTCCCTATCGCCTAAATTTCCACCCAGTAACAAATAAGCCGTGTTGTACTCTAAAGCTTTATTAAGCATCATGTATTTTTATATCTTTACAACACAARATTAAAACATTTAAATGAGAGAATTCTTTAAGTATTTATTTGCCTCTATGCTGGGCTTTTTCTTATCAATAGTAATTGTATTTGTGATCTGCTTCGTAGTTGTGGTGGGTCTAATATCTTCTATTGATAGCGACAAAACCGTTGTTGTGTCTAACAATTCGGTACTATTCCTAAATTTAGACCAGGCCATTACAGAACGTACACCCAAAAACCCATTCGGAAACCTGCCAATTGTTGGTGGTGAAGAAAAAGATGGTATTGGCTTAAACGATTTCTTAAAAGCAGTACAAAAAGCCAAAACAGATGATAATATTAAATGCATCTACCTGAATGTGAGCAGTCCGAATGCAGGTTTTGCAACTTTGCGCGAAGTTAGGAATGCGTTGATCGATTTCAAAAAATCTCACAAAAAAATTATTGCCTACAGCGAAGTGTATACACAAGGCGCTTATTATTTAGCTTCAGTTGCTGATAAGGTATATCTAAATCCCGAAGGCGCTTTAGAATTTAAAGGTTTTAGCTCTGAATTAACTTTCTTTAAAGGAACTTTAGAAAAAGTTGGAGTAGAAATGCAGGTCATCCGTGTAGGAAACTATAAAAGTGCAGTAGAGCCTTTCATTTTAGATAAAATGAGCGATTATAACCGCAAACAGGTTACAGCTTATGTTGGCGGATTGTACAATACTTTCTTAACTGATATTGCGCAAAGTAGAAACATTCAAAAAGATAGTCTTTATAACATTGCCGATAATTACAAAGTACAACAGCCACAAGATGCCGTAAACTTTAAAATGATCGATGCCCTGAAATATAAAGATCAGATTTTAGAAGAGCTGAAGGGATTATCTGGAAGAACCAGGGGTGAAAATATCCGTTCGGTTACGATTAATGATTATGCGAAAAACAATACAGATACTGGCGAAGGAAAAGATAAAGTAGCCGTAATTTATGCCAATGGCGAAATTAATGGCGGCGAAGGTTCTGACAACCAGATCGGTTCGGAACGTATTTCCAGGGCAATTAGAAAAGCACGATTGGATGATAACATTAAAGCGGTGGTTTTACGTGTAAACTCACCAGGAGGTAGTGCACTTGCTTCGGATGTGATCTGGAGAGAAATTGTATTGACCAAAAAAGAAAAACCAGTTATTGCATCGTTTGGCGATGTTGCCGCATCAGGCGGTTATTACATTGGTTGCGCTGCCGACAGTATCTTTGTGCAACCGAATACCATTACAGGCTCGATTGGTGTATTCGGTATTATCCCGAACTTCCAAAATTTAATGACCAACAAACTGGGAATTACATTTGATGGCGTTAAAACCGGTAAATACGCCGATATTATGGCCACTAACCGCCCTATGACTGCAGGTGAAAGATTCATCATCCAAAATGAACTGAACAGAATTTATAGCGGTTTTGTAAGCCGTGTGGCCGATGGCAGAAAGAAAAGCAAAGCATATATTGATAGCATTGGAGGTGGCCACGTTTGGATCGGTACAGATGCCGTTCAAATTGGTTTGGCTGATAGAATAGGAAGTTTTAACGATGCCATTAAGGCAGCCGCTAAAAAGGCTAAATTAAAAAATTATAAGGTTGTAGAATATCCAGATGTAATTGATCCATGGAAATCGTTAATGGATGAGGGTACAGACAGGATTAAAACCTATTACACCAAACAAGAACTTGGCGATAACTACATGCTTTACCAGCAAATGAAAAAGGTAATTGCAAGCTCTGGCATTCAGGCCAGAATGCCATTTGAAGCAGTAATTAAATAATAATTAACCTCGCAGGTTTTGAAGGCTGAAGCCGTTTAAAAACCTGCGAGGTTAATATAAAATTATTCATCTCACGTCTAAAATCTCCGATCTTACGTCTTTCCTACTCGATCACTTTCCATTCGGGATGCAAAGTAAGATAAGTCGCATTAACCGGAATATTCACCTGATGAACCGTTAAGGAAATACTTTTCCCTTTTAAAAATTCAAAGCCAATTCCATCTTTTTTGGCATCATAAACCGTAACGGTATCTTTATCTTCATTTAAATAGGCAGAAAGTTTTTCAATGGTTGGGAACTTCAATTTCGCATCTTCCAACGTGCTCCCGGTTGCCAAGCCATCCTTTGTTTTAAACTTATTGGAGGTAACTCTAATCTGTTTTACATCTTTTACACGCATACTCGTATCCCGATAAGAAGAGTATACCGCAATTTCGTTGCGGTGTTTCGCGGTAGAATCGTCACTGTACCAAATCCCCCAGGCTTTTCCCATTGCGGCATCACCGGCATTTGGCCTGCCTAATTTTCTACCTACCTCTTCCATATCCTCTCCAAGTGCAATTTCTCCAACTGACCGACCAGCGACAACCAGAAAGCGCTCATCAAGACTTTGTGTTGGGGCTGATGTTAAATTACTTATTGAATCGGCATTTTGATCTGTTTTACTGGCAGATTGACAAGCGGCTACACTTATACTTAATCCCAAGAG
>NZ_JBFTQI010000200.1:0-8263 GCF_056398925.1 Pedobacter sp. 01T416_2 | reverse complement strand
GTTATCAGCATTACTATTTAACCGTTTTCGCTTATCAGGAAGATTTGCGCTTTTTTTCACCATCTTTTTTGCGCCATCAGTGGCCACTATTGCCCAACCCTTAAACCAAGCCAAGGCTGGCCCATCGGCTTTTACGGCAAAGCTGATTAATATCGAGGCGGCCACGAATGAGGTTTTCAGGTACAGCACTACCCTGTATAACGGGACCAAAAAGCAGGCCATTTACGAGCTGAAGGCAGCGTTGCCAGCGGGCTGGGTGGTGAGTTACAAAGTAGAGGGCAGCCAGGTTACTTCGCTTAATATGGATGCAGGCAAAAGCCAGGAAATTGCAGTGGAGATTAATGCCAGTGCAAATGCATCACCTAAAAAATACAGTATCCCCCTTAAAGCCGTTTCGGCCGATGATACCCTTCTACTTAACCTCGAAGCAGTAGTAAAAGGCTCGTATGGCGTAACCATGAGTACACCAAGCGGAAGGCTTAGTGAAGAGGTGAGTTCGGGCGGGCATAAAGACATACAACTGGAGGTTAAAAACACCGGAACACTGGCCCTGAACGATCTGGAGCTGAGCAGTCAGCTGCCAAGCGGCTGGGAAGTGCGTTTTGAGCCAGCCAAGATCAGTAAACTTGAGGCAGGAAAAAGCGTAGCCGTTACCGCTTTTTTAAAAGTTCCTGATAAAACAATAGCCGGAGATTATGCCGCAACCTTTAGCCTTTCGGGTGCCAACGCGAACACACAGCTGGCGTTCCGCATGTTTGTTAAAACTTCATTGCTTTCTGGCTGGATCGGTATCCTGGTGATTGTGCTCGCCATTGGCAGTGTATACTACCTCATACGCAAGTACGGCAGAAGATAATCCATTCTTTAACAGCACGAAATAAGATGGAACCTATTATACAGCTCAGGAACCTAAGCAAACGCTATGGGGCCTTTAAGGCGGTTGACGAACTGAACCTGGAAGTATACCGCGGTGAGATTTTTGGATTGCTCGGCCCAAACGGTGCGGGCAAAACCACCTCCATATTGATGATGCTCGGGCTAACCGAGCCCCATAGCGRTACTGCCCGTGTTTGTGGATATGATGCCACCAAAAACCCCATTGCAGTAAAGCAAAAGGTGGGCTATATGCCAGATAGCGTGGGCTTTTATAACCACATGACGGCGCTCGAAAATTTAATTTATTTGGGGAGGCTGAACAACCTGGACGAAAGCACATTAAAAGACCGGGCCGAAGAAGTACTTAATATAGTGGGGCTTGCCTGCAGCATGGATAAAAAAGCCGGCATTTTTTCGCGGGGCATGAAACAGCGGCTGGGTTTGGCTGATGTATTGATCAAAGACCCCGAGGTAATTATACTCGACGAGCCAACACTCGGCATAGACCCTGCAGGGGTAAAGGAATTTCTAACCTTGATTAAAACCCTGAGCCAGCAGCAGGGCTTAACCGTTTTGCTCTCTTCGCACCACCTGCACCATGTACAACAGGTATGCGATCGTGTAGGCATATTTGTTGGTGGGAAACTGTTGGCCCAGGGCGATATTGCCTCGCTTTCCGCTAACCTTTTCGGCAAAGAAGGAGCCGTTACCACAATTAAAACAGCAGATTTAATTGAGCAGCCCTGGCCATTGGAGGCAGAGATGAGGCAATGGGGAGCGCTTACAGAGATCGCCATTTCTGGCGATACGCTGGAGTTTACCACCCAGCATGATATTACCCCGCGCATTGTTCGCCATTTAGTGGAAAAGGGTTACAACATTTTACAGGTAAGCCGTAAGGCGTATGGCCTGGATGAGATCTATCAGAAATATTTTGAAAGTAGTTTTAATGAAAATCTAAATCATGGAAAATCAAACGGTATCTTTAAGCGCGCTTTCTTCGGGCAGCACAAAAGATAAAAAATATACAGCCTCGCCTCAGCCAAACAGGGCCTTTGGCGTAACCATCCGAAAAGAGATTGCCGATCACATCAGGAGCTGGCGCTTTTTGGTGTTGGTTGCTTTGGTGCTGTTAACCTTTGTGGCTTCTTTATATGTTTCGGTAAGCAATATCAGAACAGCCTTTACCAATACAAACGATCCCGACCATGCTTTTATGTACCTAAAGCTGCTTACATCAACAGATAACGCTATGCCACCTTTCCATGTGCTGCTCAGTTTTCTTGCACCGCTGCTTGGCATTAGCATGGGTTTTGATGCCATTAACTCGGAGCAGAACAACGGAACTTTAACCCGGCTTTTGGCACAGCCGATTTACAGGGATAACCTGCTGCTGGCTAAATTTAGCAGTGCAATACTGATAGTAGGCATGCTTTTTCTTTCGCTCACCTTACTTATGATTGGTGGGGGGCTGGTGTTAACAGGCGTTAGGTTAGAAGCCCAGGAACTGATCAGAATAATGGGTTTTGTTTTTGTAACGCTTCTTTACGTTGCATTCTATTTAAGTTTATCGATCCTGCTTTCTATTGTTTTTCGGCAACCGGCAACTGCTGCGCTGAGCGCTTTGGGGCTGTGGCTGTTTTTTACCGTTTTTTATCCGATTATCGTTAACCTGATTATAAGGGCCTTTTTACCCGACCCTGCCTACCTTACGCAGGCACAGGTAATGGGTTACAATGAATTTATCTTAGATATCATGCGGATTGCACCTAACCAGCTTTATACCGATGCGGCCACTACACTATTGATGCCATCGATACGGAGCCTCGGCCCGATGAGTATGGAGCAAATGGCAGGGGCCATTCCCAGTCCGCTGCCGGTAAAAGAGAGCCTGATGATTGTATGGCCCCAGTTAAGCGGGATGATTGCCGCCAGTACAGGTTGTTTTGCCATTGCTTATTACCTTTTTATGCGTAGGGAAATTAGAAGTTAAAGCGGATAGCTGTTCTTTGCATACTCCCGTTATCCGGTTTTTATTTTGCTAATTTGGAAAAAGAATACCCTGATACATGGAAATTTTTAAATTATTATACCTGTAGGGCAATAATTTATCCCAATACACGTATTATATACTGAGAGCGTTAATTTAGATTAAAACGGGGACCGTCTATTAGATGGTTCCCGTTTTTCTTTTAAAGATCAAAGTTGAAGGGCAAGACAGAACAGGAATTATTATTGCCCAAAATCACTTTCGCTAAATAAATAAAAAAGCCACCCAAATGGGCGGCTCTGATCTATCTTAAAAACAGATTTTCTATTTTGCTAAAACCATTGCGTTTTGTTCAGCTTCCATCATCGCTTCAGAAGCATATGATGCTGATTTAAGACTGGCAAAGTCAGCTAATTTTACATTTTTCATGTTGCTGGCAATCATTGTACTTTGATCAGCGGTACCATTTAATTTTAATACCGCATCGTCCTTAACGATTGTATATAAACTGCCTGCTGTAGTTTTGATCTTCGCTGTAGCACTTTGACCCAAAAATAACTGAAGGTACTTTACATCAAAATTATTGCTGGTTAGCACAACCGATTGACCATAAGCTTCAATTCTTTCTAAATCTTTTACGGTAATATTCAGCGTTACCTGACTTGTTTCCAATGAATTGATAAATAAGGTTTGTCCATCAGTTGATACTGAGGTTTTTGCAGCGTCGTAGTTGCCGGCACCTTCTACATTTTGCTTTTCACCTTGTGTTAAGATGATCTTCACGTTCCCGCTTACCCAGATCCTGCTGAATTTTGATAATGAAGAAGTTTTTGTTTCTGCTTTAACTGGCTCAGCGGCAAAAGTTGCCATTGCTGATGAAGTAAATACTACTGCTGTTAATGCTGCTGCGAATAATGTTTTTGCCAAGGTTTTCATATCTTTTATATTTTAAGTTTTTGCTATTGTTTGTTATTAAGACGCAGCCATACATCAAACGTTGCAGGCGAAAACCCTGTATTATACCAGCGTTGGTAATCACTAGACCAACGCCTGTAATTTCTAGACGAAAGTTGCAGATGCTCTAGCCAGATTTACGTAAATCTAGATACTCTGCTTGCCACAGAGATTATGTTTATGGCGAACATACCACCAGAGGAATTATTCGCGGTAGTGATGCCTACGCCATGAGATCGGTTAGAAGTGCCCATTTTTTTTATATCGAAAACCTAAATTACGATGGGTTTTCAAGAACACAGTAACCAAGGGAGCATTGTTTAAAACTTGGAGGGAGAAAAATTCAACTCGGGCAAATGCATATCAAAAGAGGCCAAAAGAAGAATTGTATGATGTGATCAAAAATCCATTTAATCTCCAAAACCTGATTGCAGATCCTAAGTTTAAAAAAGTAAAAAGCGAACTTTCATCTAAACTGGCTACTTTTATGAAACAACAAAACGATAAAGGCCTGGCCACGGAGCTGGATGCCCTAAGCCGTCAGCCGAAACATCAACCAAAAGATTAATATGAAATATTTAAAGTTATTATTTGCCTTTTTCCTGCTTGCATTTAGCTATTCGGCTTTCTCTCAAAACAACAAGCCAAACATCATTATTATTCTTGTTGATGATATGGGTTTTAGCGATGTAAGCACCTTCGGCGGAAATTTTGTGCCTACACCCAACATAGATCGTTTGGCGAAAAATGGGTTAATGCTTAACCAATATTATAGTGGCGCACCAATCTGTTCGCCATCAAGAACTAGCTTGCTCACGGGTATGTACCCCGGAAGGTGGAATTTTAGTACTTATCTGGATAATAAAAAGCACAATAAAAATGCACAACAAGCAGATTACTTAAATCCCCAAGCGCCATCTATCGCCCGAATTTTCCAATCTGCCGGATATGCAACTGGTCATTTTGGTAAGTGGCACATGGGCGGAGGAAGAGATGTGAAGGATGCACCGGTTTTTGAGAAATATGGTTACGATGCCCACGCCAGTACTTACGAAAGTCCTCAGCCAGACCCACTGCTTACTGCTACAAATTGGATCTGGTCGGATAAAGACAGCATAAAACGCTGGGACAGAACCAAATATTTTGTTGATAAAACACTCGAGTTTTTTAAAGAAAATAAAAATAAACCACGTTTTGTAAATCTTTGGCCAGATGATGTACATACGCCATGGGTACCCAATGTTGGAAATGAATATATTGGTAAGTTTCCTTTGGGACAAGAATCTGAGCAGGCCTTTAAACTAGTGCTGAAGGAACTTGACCAGCAAGTAGGAAGATTAATGGATGGTTTGAAAACAATGGGTGAAGACAAAAATACCATCATTATCTTCACCAGTGACAATGGGCCTTTACCGAGTTTTAAAGGGAGCCGGACTGGTGGTTTAAGAGGCACTAAACTTTCTTTATACGAGGGTGGCACCAGAATGCCATTTTTAATTAGTTGGCCAGGGCATATTCCCCAGGGAAAAATAGATGCGGGCTCGGAAGTAAATGCGATAGATTTATTGCCATCATTAGCCGGCATGGCGGGAGTAAAGTTACCTGCAGATTATCAGGGAGATGGGTTAGACCGGAGTAAGGTTTTCGCCGGAAAATCATCACTGAGGAAAAAAAACATGTTTTGGGAGTATGGCAGAAATGATATTGCCTTTAAATATCCTGCCAAACCCAATAGAAGTCCAAACCTGGCGGTGCGCACTGGAGAATGGAAATTGCTTATGAACAGTGATGGCTCTGATGTGCAGCTTTATAACATTGTGAAAGATAAAAATGAAACTACCGAGCTAAGCGCCAAACAGGTTAAAATAACCACTCAATTAAAAACCGAACTGCTTGCCTGGTGGGAATCTCTGCCTAAACTCAAAAATTAATTACAACAGCCGCCCTTTAGGATTATTGTGTAGAGATAGCATAAAAAAAAGCCATTTGAATTAATCAAACGGCTTTATATTTTAATTACAGCAGGCAAACACTATCTAATTACACTACCCTCTGAGAACTTTTCTACAGGTGCCACAAAAGTGAGTTTGCCATCGGCATTTTCAGCCATCAGGATCATTCCCTGTGATAAAATCCCTTTGATTTCGCGTGGAGCAAGGTTTACGATCATACTTACCTGTTTACCAACAATATCTTCAGGTTTATAATATTCGGCTATGCCCGAAACCACTGTTCTTTCGTCGATACCGGTATTTACCGTTAATTTTAAAAGTTTTTTTGTTTTCTCTACTTTTTCGGCAGCAACAATGGTGGCTACACGGATATCCATTGCCGAGAAATCATCAAACTGGATATTCTCTTTTGCCGGAACAGCAACTACATTACTGGCTGCATTACTGGCCTTGCTTTGGTTTAACTTCYCAACCTGGAAGTCGATCTCTGCATCTTCAATTTTATCAAACAAGAGCACAGCTTCGCCAATTTCGTGGCCACGTTTTAACAGGCTCACCGTACCTGAATCATCCCAATCATGACCGCCGTTTTGAAGCATCTTCATTAACTTTTCTGCTGTAAATGGCAAGAAAGGTTCAATCAGGATCTGAATATTGGCGGCGATTTGAAGTGCAATATTCAATATCGTTCTTACACGGTCTTCATCCGTTTTAATGAGTTTCCACGGCTCGGTTTCGGCCAGGTATTTATTTCCCAAACGGGCAACATTCATTACTTCTGATAAGGCCTCTCTAAAGCGATAATTTTCGATAGACGCAGAGATTTTAGCAGGATACCCAGCCAGTTCATCAATAACAGCCTGATCTACATCCGTAATTTCCATGCAGGTTGGTACCGAACCGCCAAAGTATTTATGTGTAAGTACCACAACCCTGTTCACGAAGTTACCGAGTATGGCCACCAATTCATTATTGTTTCTCGCCTGAAAATCTTTCCAGGTAAAATCGTTATCCTTGGTCTCGGGAGCGGTTGCGGTTAATACATAACGCAATACATCTTGTTTACCTTCAAATTCTCTTAAATATTCGTTCAGCCAAACTGCCCAGTTCTTAGAAGTCGATATTTTTTGTCCTTCTAAGTTTAAAAATTCGTTTGCCGGCACATTATCAGCCAGGGTATATTCGCCATGTGCCATTAACATTGCAGGGAAAATAATGCAGTGGAAAACGATGTTATCTTTACCGATAAAGTGAACCAGTTTGGTTTCGTCACTTTTCCAGTATTCTTCCCAACCACATTTATCGTTTTCGTAACTGCTGATGTAATATTCTTCGGCTTTAGGGTTCCAAACATCGAGCTTGGCATAGTTACAAAGCTCTTTGGTTGCAGAAATATATCCAATAGGAGCATCGAACCAAACATAAAGCACTTTACCTTCGGCATCGCGAAGCGGAACGCGAACACCCCAATCTAAATCTCTGGTCATGGCCCTAGGCTGTAAACCTGCATTTAACCAGCTTTGGCATTGGCCATACACATTTGGGCGCCATTCTTTATGGCTTTCGATATAAGTGCGTAAACGGTCTTCGTATTTATCTAGCGGCAGAAACCAGTTTTTAGTTTCCTTTAAAATTGGCTTATCGCCAGATAGGGTCGATTTTGGATTGATTAAATCGGTCGCATTAAGCGTAGAGCCACAGTTTTCGCACTGATCGCCGTAAGCATTTTCATTCCCGCATTTTGGGCAGGTACCGGTAATGTAACGATCGGCTAAAAATTGTTTTGCAGTGGCATCGTAATATTGCTCGGTAACCTCTTCGGTAAAAACACCTTTATCGTAAAGCGTTTCGAAGAAATCGGCAGCGGTTTGGTGATGGGTAAGCGATGAGGTACGGTGATAGATATCGAAAGATACGCCGAATTCTTTAAAAGAATCGCCAATAATCTTGTGGTACTTATCTACCACTTCCTGAGGCGTAATACCTTCTCTTTTGGCTTTTAAAGTAATGGGCACACCATTTTCGTCAGATCCACAGATGAACTTTACATCACGTTTATTCGACCTTAAATAACGGGCATAAATATCTGCAGGGATGTAAACACCAGCCAGGTGCCCAATATGAACTGGTCCATTGGTATATGGAAGCGCTGCAGTTACGGTATATCTTTTAATTTTACTATTATCCAAAACAATTTTTATTAATTTGGCAAAGATAAGTGTTTTGAAGATGATTAAGCAGCCCCCGTATTTAAAAAAAGGAGATAAGATTGCCCTCGTATGTCCGGCAAAGAAATTACCCAAACCTATAGACCATGCCATAGCGCGATTAGAAAGCTGGGGTTTAGAGGTTATTGTGGGCGAAAGTGTATACGCCAGTCATCRCCAGTTTGCAGGAACTGATGCGTTAAGAACCAAAGATATTCAGCGTTTTTTAGACGATCCATCTATAAAAGCGATTATTTCGGGCCGTGGCGGTTATGGTACTATCA
>NZ_JBFTQI010000199.1:0-8285 GCF_056398925.1 Pedobacter sp. 01T416_2 | reverse complement strand
GAACATCAGTGCGGTATTGGTCATGGAAAATGATCGGCTTCATGGCATTTTTACGGAACGCGATTATGCCAGGAAAATCATCCTTCAAGGCAAATCATCAAAAGATACCTTGATTAAAGAAGCGATGACGGCCAGTCCGATCACCATTAATTTAAGCGACAGTATTGATTACTGCATGGAGCTGATGACCGATAAACACATCCGTCATTTACCAGTTGTAGAAAACGACGAAGTAAAAGGAATGGTTTCAATCGGTGATGTGGTAAAGTTTATCATTGCAGATCAAAAACAGACCATTTCGCAATTGGAAAGCTACATTAGTGGTTAATGCTGAGTTGGATTATGTTGGTTGGTGAGACACCAACCAATAAATGAGGCCTACGCTTTTACAGCTACTTTATCTTCAGTTTTGCCTGATTGGTGCATTTCGAGTTTTCCATTGTATTGTGCGCCTAGCTCAATCTCAATGGCCTCTGTTTTAATATCGCCATTAACCCTACCTGTCTTTTTTATTTCCAGGTTTTGGGCTTTAACATTTCCGTTAACGGTTCCATAAATAATGGCTGAACCTGTTTGAATGTCGCCTTTAATCATCCCTTTTTCACCTAAAACAACACCGCCTTCAACATTTACATTGCCAATTACAGTTCCATCGATCCTTATAACTGCTTTTCCTTTTAGTTCGCCTGTAATGGTAAAGCCGAGGCCTATGATAGTCGAAATCTCTTGTTGATTTAAGTCTTTAATCTGATTGTTTTTCTTGAACATGTTTCTTATAAGGTTAAAAAGGATCTTGGATTTATAACTTTACCATTTTTATGCACTTCATAATGTAAATGAGGGCCAGTTGACCGCCCGGTTGAACCCGCTTTGCCAATGTTATTGCCAGCAATCACATCCTCATCTACCTTTACCAAAATTTTAGAAAGGTGACCATAGTAGGTTTCAAAACCATTACCATGTTTAATTACGATGCAATTGCCATAACCACCACGCCTTCCAGCAAAAATCACCTTACCGTTCGCTGTACATTTAACAATGTCGCCATAATTGGCCCTGATATCAAGTCCTTTATGTGTCTCCACATTTTCACCACTAAAAGGGTTTTCGCGGTGCCCATACCCGGATGTGATTGTACCTAAATGTGGATAACCCATAGGCGTATAGGCCACGTTATAGGCAATTTTACTCAGGTAGTTGTCGTAAAACTCGCCGATCTCTTCAGCCGATAAAATATCATCACTTTGCTCTCCCCCTTCATTGCCCGTTAAAATTGGCTTTAATCCTCTTGCTTTTAGGTATTTATTGATGGTAAGCAGTTTTTTATCGATTGATTGGTAATGCTTTTTTAGGGAAGAAGTATCGATAACAGATAGTTTGTCTTTACTTTTTAAAAGCGCCAGTTCGAGTTTACTCTTGGCTAATTCTACACTCGAATTACTACGGATCAGGTAAAATATGCTGGATATAAGTATTAAGAATAATCCTAAAACGCCTAAAATATACTTTTTCCAATGTACAATGTATCCTGTTGGAACTTGGATTGGCTTGCTTGAACTTTGATTATTATTTACAAAAATTACGGTTGTTTTGTTCCGTTTTCTGTTCATTTTTACTCAGATTTTTTGTTTGGGACTAAAACAAATATATGATTAACAACCACATAGTCAAACACAAAGTTGAAGTTTAACATTAGCTATACCGTAAAAACACATGTTTTAAACGTTAAATTAACAGTTACTATATAGCTTAAACGAATAAAGCCGGATGTGTAACATTTAAGTGGCTTTCGCCGTACAACTATTTAGCAATGGTTCAAAACGAGCGCTAACACAAAGAAAGATTCTTCCATTTCGCTACCGATGAAACCTGTGAAGCAAGCATACCATAAATAATAAAAACAAATGCTTAAATCGATGACCATCAGTCGAAATGACAACTCTACAGGTAACTTATTTCCGTCATTTCGAGCGCAGCGAAGTCGAGAAATCTTTTAAGGCAGTTCTCACAAAGATTTTGCTTCGCAGAGCCTTCGGGTTCTCCTCCGAAGGAGTTCCTTTGGAATACTACGGTCGAAATGACGAATTATCTTACGTAAGTTAACTATGTAAAAAATCTGTGTAATCCCTACATCTGTGTAATCAACCCGCAGGCAACATCAGTGTAATCACCCCGTAAGGAAAGAGGCAGGAAAATCTATGAAATTATTTCCACCTCCACTCACCGGCAATACTCAAAGGCTCCTTTAGGTTCTGCGATTCTAAGAAAGCCCTCAATTCTTCTTCGCCCTGAACACCAACTGGAATTTTCGGTGTATTGGCTAAAGCGTAAGTTAACATGGCGCTGTAACGCACTGTATTTTTAAGCTCCTGCTCATCAACCAGTTTAAAACTATCGCCGTCTGAGTGATAAAATGGACCAGAATTGTTTGGCAGTTTACCACCAAAACCACCGCCAGTAGGAATCCCCTCCAGCATAAACGGTTGGTGATCGCTGTGTAAACCTGCACCAGCATTAAACAAGTTTTTAAAACCGGTATCAATTTTTACAATATCAGCTCCCCAGGCCGTAAACAAATCTTTCATTTCTGATCGTGAGGTAGAAAAACCTTTCGGATCGTTGGTCATGTCATAGTTCAACATAAACTTAACCTGGTTTAATGTTTTGTCTTTTTTAGCCTGATCGATGTATGCTTTGGAACCCAACAAACCTTGCTCCTCGCCCATAAACAGTACAAACTCTACGGTACGTTTGGTTTTTAAATGCAGCTTTTTAAAGGTACGTGCCATATCCATAATAGCAAAAGAGCCAATTCCATTGTCGATTGCACCGGTTGCTAAATCCCAGCTATCTAAATGTCCACCGACTACAATTTTGTCCTTAGGCAATTCAGTTCCTTTAAAAGTTGCCACTACGTTTCTCGCTTTAATCAAACCCGAGAAATTGGTCATGGCAATATGCGCGATCTGTGGCTGTGATTTAATTTTTTCCTTCAAAGCTGTACCGTCTTCCAGTCCAATACAAATAGCAGGAATAGAGATCAATTTACCCGTTACCGAAGCTGTTCCAGTTAAAAGTACGCCATCTTTTACGGTATTGATGATGATGACACCTATTGCGCCATATTTTGTGGCAATGGCCGTCTTTTCTGAGCGGTGTAATGACTTTGTTCCAGCCGAAGAGCCTGGTAATACACCAAGATAAATCAATGCAATTTTACCTTTAAACTTCTCAGGACTGCCTTGATAATCTGCCTCCAATCCATTACCTGCATCTACTATCTCGCCAGTAACGTCTGCACTAACCGGTGAATGTGCTAAAGTAACAGCCTTCATTTTGGTTAGACTGTTTTTATCAGCACCAATTTCTACACTGATTGTTTTTCTTGCCCAGCTTTCTACTTCGAAAGGTTGAAACTTCACTTCACAACCGTAAGATTTTAATAAATCGAAAGCATATTGCTCTGCTTTTGCGCCGTTTGTAGAACCTGTTAAACGATGACCGATAGTTTCGGTTTCATATTTAAGTGTTTGATAAGCTTTTGAATTTTGCTGTACATCAGCATTGATTTTGGCAAAAACATCACCGAATTTATCCTGGGCATTTACAAATAAAGCGGTACAAAGAAGCGCTGCAGCGAAAAGATATTTCATTAGGAATAATAGTTTAGTTGTTGAAAGTACAAATTTTAGCTAGAGATTACTAGCTGTAACGTATATTTTGCTTTTGAGTAATAGCAGATAAGTATATTTTTTATCCTAAGACAAAGGATTAGCAGTCTTTTCCCCATGCACAACCGTGCTTCGGCTCACCGCCGCCGATGGGCTCTTTCTTTTCTCTTGATAGAAAAGAAACAAAAGATCAAGGCTTGCATCCTTTCTTGTAAAAAACTACAAAAATCTCAATTGCGGCAGTCTATAGGCTCTTTCCTAACTTCGTTGCCACCACACTCGCTTAACACTGCCTTGGCCTGTGGAAGTATTGGTGAAACTGCAAAGATTTTTGTTCTTTTTCCTACGAAAATCTGCTAGGCCGCACAGCAAAGTGCAGTTATGCCACTTAGCACTTTACACCACAAAAAGCTTAAATGCCCTCAGGTGACTCAGGTGATCAGAATAATTTTGGGAAAAACCTTTAATGGTAAACTAAGATTGCACATGCGCCTTTTTCTTAGGAAACACCAATGAAGCTACAATACTCATCACTAAGATACTCAATATGATGATAAGCGAATGCTCAGTAGTGAAACCCCATTTCTCCAGATAAGTATGCCCCAACATTTTAACCCCGATAAAGGCCAATAATACGGCCAATCCGGTTTTTAAATAGTGAAATTTATGGATGATATTCACCAACAGGAAGAACATGGAACGTAAACCCATGATGGCAAAAATATTAGAGAAAAATACAATGTAGGGATCTTTTGTTACCGCAAAAATAGCAGGGATAGAATCGACAGCGAATAAAAGATCAGTAAACTCAACAATCAGCAGTACCAAAAATAAAGGTGTCACCAGTGTTTTATGGTTAATTTTTACGAAGAATTTTTTGCCCTCATACTTTGGATGGATAGAAAATATTTTCGAGGCCCATTTAACCACTGGATGATTTTCCGGATCAATCTTATCATCTTCATCTTTGCTAAAGAACATTTTTACCCCAGTAAAAACAAGGAAAGCGCCAAACAAATAGAGTATCCAGGCAAATTTTGCAATTAATGCTGCACCAACAAAAATGAAGATGAAACGCATAATAATGGCACCCAAAATACCCCAGAACAATACACGGTGATAATATTTTTCTTCAACGGCAAAGGCTGAAAAAACGAGTACGATCACAAAGATATTATCTACAGAAAGTGCATATTCAATTACATAGCCGGTTAAAAATTCTAAGCCGAGGTTTTGCCTATAAATCGCTAAACTTCCTTCAAAATCATCAGGGATTAATTTAATGTGATGCTGGTGTCGCGTTACAATTTCTTGCAGGTGTGCAAAATCTTTTATTCCATGTAGCTGATGCCCCTCGGTTAACAGGATAAAGTAAAAACCGATAGCCAAAGCCACCATAATCAAACTCATTACTCCAGCCTGTTTTAAGCTCACCACATGTTCTTTTCTGCTAAATAGACCAAGGTCTAAAGCAAGAATCAACACAATAAAAAGAAGAAAACCTAAGCTAAAAAGTAATTCGTTACCCATTATTTTTTACGTTCAGTGGTGTACAGTACAAGTTGTTCTAAACCAGTTCGTGCTTCGCCTGCCTCAAAACTGTGCAAAATATCAAATGCTTCCTTTTGGTACTCCAGCATTTTCTGGTTCGCGTAATACACACCTTCGTGGGCATTTACGAAATCTATAATCTGCTGAATTTTAACCGGATCGTCCTGGTGGTTTTTCACCAGGTTAATTATTTTTTTACGCTCAGTTTTTTCAGCTTTATTCAGTGCATAAATTAAAGGCAGCGTTACTTTCTTCTCTTTAATATCAATACCTAAAGGTTTGCCTACATCATCAGTACCGAAATCGAAGGTATCGTCTTTAATCTGAAAGGCAATCCCTACTTTTTCGCCAAACAGACGCATTTTTTCTATCGTTTCATCATCAGCACCTGCCGAAGCAGCACCCGCAGCACAACAAGAAGCAATTAAAGAAGCGGTTTTCTGTCGGATCACATCAAAATATAAATCTTCCGAAATATCCATCCTCCGCACCTTTTCTACCTGCAACAGTTCACCCTCGCTCATCTGTTTCACCGCTTCCGATACAATTTGTAACAAACGGTGTTCGTTATTGTTTACTGAAAGCAACAATCCTTTAGCCAACAGGTAGTCGCCAACCAAAACGGCAATCTTGTTTTTCCATAAAGCATTGATAGAGAAAAAGCCGCGGCGTTCGTAAGCATTGTCTACCACATCATCATGCACCAAAGTAGCCGTATGTAAAAGCTCTACCAAAGCAGCCCCGCGATGGGTTGATTCTGTAATGCCACCGCATAGTTTAGCCGCAAAAAATACGAACATCGGCCGCATTTGTTTGCCTTTTTGCTTTACAATATAATGGGTAATCCTATCCAGCAACGGTGCGTCGCTATGCATAGATTCTTTAAAGGTTTTTTCAAACGCTTTAATATCAGTAGCAATAGGTGTTTTTATCTGTTCGATTCCCGGCATTAAGTCGAAAAATTTTGATTGCAAACTTAAGCTAATTTCCCATAAAAAGGTAATGTACAATCGTATTATTAAGGATTTGAAAAGCAATAGCTTAATCTTTAACATCTTTTGCTCCTGCTATAGCCCATAGTCCTCGCCTTCAGGCTGTGGGCTATTTGGCGCCATCAGGTTTAACATTATGGGTTAGTGCAGGTAATAGCCACTCAGTATCATAACTAATTCCTCAAAAAGATTAGCTTTATTTAATTTCAAATTTTACATTTAAACTAATATTAGCTGAGCCATAGATGAAAAAACGCTACAAAGTACTTATCGGCCTTTCGGCATTAATTGTTGCAGGCTACTTATTGGGGCCAAAACCCAAAAAGCCGGTTTATAACAAAGAACTCACACAGGTGCCCGATCTGGAAGATTTAGACCGTTATGTGGCCAGCATAGAATCGATGCACAAAATAAAACCGGGTAACGAAGCCGAAATCATCTGGGCCGATCCCCTCCACAAGCAAACCGAGTATGCCATTGTTTACCTGCATGGTTTTTCGGCATCAAAAACAGAAGGAAACCCCGTTTACCTAAATCTGGCCAAAGAATTAAATGCCAATTTATACTTAGCGCGTTTGGCCGACCATGGCATTGATACACTTGCACCTATGCAATATTTCACTGCCGACCGCCTTTGGGAAACCAGTAAACAGGCTTATGCCATCGGTAAAAAATTAGGCAAAAAGGTGATTTTAGTGGGTACTTCTACCGGAGGAACTGTCGCTTTAAAACTAGCGGCCACCTATCCTGAAATTAACAGTTTAATTTTATTGTCGCCAAATGTGGCCATTAACGATAAAAATGCATGGCTTTTGAATAACCCATGGGGTTTACAGATTGCCCGAAAAGTGGTGGGTGGCGATGAACGCAAAGTAGACGATCGCACTGACGAATATAAAAAATACTGGTATACCAATTACCGCCTCGAATCTCTGGTAGAGCTGGAAGAGTTTATTGAGAGCAGTATGGTAAAAACGACTTTCCAAAAAGTAAAACAACCTGTTTTAATGCTCTATTATTACAAAAATGAACTCGAACAAGATCCTGTAGTCCGTGTAGATGCTATGCTGAAAATGTTCGATGAACTGGGTACACCTAATAATTTAAAAAGAAAACAAGCCATACCAAACGCAGGGAATCACGTAATGGGATCGTATATTACTTCGAAGGATTTACCAAGTGTAGAAAAGGCTATTGAAAGTTTTGTGGGGAGTACGTTGGCAATAACTGTTCATCATTAAATTTGAGAAATGATAATCAACTTTTTAAAGGCGCGAAGATTTAAGAAAGACATACAAAAATTGGAAGAGAATATCGTAATGTTGCTAGCAAACGATTTTCCTGAGATGGCAGACAATTATCTGCATTGGACATTCAGCACAGCAGGGCAGCTTGCAGATAAAACAATATATATTTTACATCAAAGCACGGATAATTTCTATTATGAGCGAAACAGAGCGAAACATAAAAAACATTTCTTTTTAACAGGGGTTGAAGTGTTAAACAAACAAACAGGAACTTAYATTCCAATAAGATTAACAATTTCCTATAATCTCATTCAAGATATCTCCCTACCACTTAACACAACACTAAGAAGTGAGTATGAATTATCAGAACTCAGGATTAATAACTTGTATAAAGAAGATTTCATCTTAAAAAACACGGACGAAAAAAAACTTAAAAAAATCCTTTCTAATGTTAGCGAAGAGCAAAAAAACTTATTAGAAATTGAAGATACTATAGAAATTGAGCTCGACGAAAAATATTATTACACCATTTTAGATATGGAAGACGGAAACTATATCGCCGTTAACAAACGTGGAAATGTATTCAGATTGATCCATGATCATGAAGAACCAGCAAAAAAAATATTTCAAAATGTTCAAAAATTAATGGAGTCATATTCTGGAGATAAATATGAGTTGCAAAAATATTTAGAACAATAATCGCCACCATTTCCTGATTTAATTCAGATCGGGCTATTTACTACTATATAGATGCTGAAATAAATTCAGCATGACGGCTAATATTGTATATTTATTAAACAAATCTAAATCTCGCTCATTATGAA